>NZ_JBAPMI010000076.1:0-26181 GCF_049278535.1 Mycobacterium sp.
ATCTTGGAGTCGCGGGCCCACTTCTCCAGCAGTGTCGTCTCGGAATACCCAGTGGTACCGACCAATTCGACCGCTTTGAGGGTGATGTCGCTACCCACCCGGCCGGCCTTGGCCTTGGACATCGACGCTTCCTTGGAGTTGGGGATCTTGTTGTCGGCCTGCCAAGCCGCGCGCAGCATCAGCAGGTAGCTGGATTCCCAGTCGGCTTCCATCCGCAGGAACTCCGCCGCGGCAGCGCTTTGCACATGTGAGGGCTTGTCGTAGGAGATCTCCACGCCCGCGTCGGTCAGGATCTTGCGCAATTCCTCGAGGGTCGCGCGGGCGATCCCGATTGCCATACCCGCCACGAGCGGGCGGGTGTTGTCGAAGGTCTCCATCACCCCGGAAAACCCTTTACCGGGCTCGATTTCCGGGTTGCCCAGCAGATTGTCTTTTGGCACGCGAGCGTTGTCGAATCGGATCACGGCGGTGTCGGAACCCTTGATCCCGAGCTTGTTCTCCAGCCGCTCCACCGTGACGCCGGGGTGTTCGCGCGGAACGACGAACGACTTGATCGCCGCCCGTCCCTTGGTCTTGTCCAGCGTCGCCCACACCACGATGTGGGTGGCCCGCGAACCGGCGGTGACGAAGATCTTCTCGCCGTTGATCACGTACTCATCGCCCTCGAGCTTGGCGGTGGTGGACACCGCCGCGGAGTCGGAGCCGAATCCCGGTTCGGTGATCGCCATCGCCGCCCAGACCCGGCCCAGCCGCTGCAACTGTTCGTCGGTCGCGACACCCGAGATCGCCGCGTTGCCCAAGCCCTGGAAGGGCATTGACAACAGCATCGCCGCGTCGCCCCAACTGGCCTCCAAAGCCTGCAGGGCCGCGCCCATGTTGGCGCCGTTGCGGTTTCCCTCGTCCTCGTCGCCGCCCCGGAAGGAGTTGGCGCCGGACATCTCGACCGTGTTCGACTCGGAGGCGCCGGCGAACAGGTCGGCCAAGGTGTCGAGCTCGACCGGATAGGCGTGCTCTTTGAGGTCGTATTTCCGGGCGATCGGCCGCATCATCTCCGCCGCACCCTGGTGGGCCTTGTCGATAATCGCGTGTAGCTTGCGGGGAAGCTCCAGATTGATTGCCATGATTGGTCTTTCGTTGCAGGTTCGGTAAACGCTTAGATGACGACTTAGATAACTACAACGCCCTCGGCGACACCGATGGCCCTCAGGTCGCGGTACCATCGCTCGACCGGGTGCTCCTTGGTGAAGCCGTGCCCGCCGAGCAGTTGCACGCCGTCCAGGCCGATCTGCATGCCCTTGTCGGCGCCGATCCGTTTGGCCAATGCGGCTTCCCGGCAGAAGGGTAGGCCTTGCTCGGCCCGGGCCGCGCCACGCCAGGTGATCAACCGCAGCCCGTCGAGTTCGATTGCGATGTTGGCGCACATGAACGCCACCGACTGGCGACGGGCGATCGGCTCGCCGAAGGCTTCACGTTCCTTCACATACGGAATGACGTAGTCGAGCACCGCGTGTGACGTGCCGACGGCCAGCGCCGCCCAGCCCAGCCGCGAAAGTGCAATGGCCTCGGAGTAATCCGCGTCGGTGGCCTCGTCCTCGCCCAACCGGGCGGTCACCGGCACCGTCACGTTGTTGAGCTCGACGTGGCCGAGTGCGGCCGCGCGGACTCCCATGCTCGGGTCGGACTTGACGGTCAGGCCGTTGGTCGATGACTCGACGATGAACAGTGCCGGCTTGCCGTTGAGTTGGGCTGCGACAATGAACAATTCGGCGTTTGTCGCAGCCGGGACCAGTGACTTGACGCCGTCGAGACGGTAACCGCTCGGCGTGCGTACCGCGGTGGTCCGCAGCGCCGTCGGGTCGAACAGCGGCTGCGGCTCGGCGATCGCCACGCAAGCCTGCGGGACGTTCTCACCGGCGAATTCCTGGAGATAGGTGGCCTGTTGGTCCGCACTGCCCCAGTGCGTGAGCGCGGCGGCGACGCCGGCCGGCGCCAGGATCGGCAGAGCCAGCCCCATGTCTCCATAGGCAAGCGCCTCGGCAACCAGCACATTGGTCACGCTGGAACGCTCCGCGGCGATGCCGTCGAAATCCTCGGGAATGTTGATCGCGGTGATGCCCAACTCGGTGGCCTTGGCGACCAGGTCCGGGGGATAGGTCGTCGCCGCATCGGCGTCATGGGCGGCCGGGCGCAAGACCTCTTCGGCGAACTGCTCGACGGTTTCGACGATGAGCTTCTGGTCGTCGTCGGGGGTCAGGTCGAAGTAGTCCTTGCCGCTGGTCTTCAGCCGGGTGGGTCCGCTACGCAGGTTCTGGACGCGCTTGAATTGGCGGCTGGTCGCTCCGGCGGTGGAGAACATCGTCCGAACGCCGTAGCGCAGCGTCCGGTTGAGCGGATCGCGCAGGTTGTACTTGTCCAGGAAATCCTGGCCGACGATCGGCGTGAGCAGGCCCAGCGCCACGTCGATTCCGGTCCGCTTGTGCTTGTACTCGCCGACGGCGGACTTGCGGCCAGCGCGTTTACGCGGGCTCGAGCCGTTATGTGCGCCGTTCGTGGGGGTCACAGTGTTTGTCATGACAGCAGCCTCGGTCGTTGGGGCAGTGCGATGACTGTATCTTACTCCGGAGTAAGATACAGGCTATTGTTAACTAGTTCACAGCTTCGTCGATGAAGCGCCCAATCGGGCCAGAACCTGCTGATGAAGTGGGCCGTTGGTCGCCAGCGCGCTACCGCCGTGCGGCCCGGGGTCGCCGTTGAGGCTGGTGAACGTCCCACCTGCCTCGCGCACCAGGACGTCCAGGGGTGCCAGGTCCCATACCGACACTTCCGGCTCGGCGGCGATGTCGACGGCGCCCTCGGCGACAAAGCAGTAAGACAAGAAGTCGCCGAAGGCGCGAACCCGCCACACTTCATCGGTCAGATCCAGGAAGCGGTCTCGCAGACCGAGCTGAGTCCATCCGGACAGGCTGGAGAACGACAAGCTGGCTGAATTCAGTTGCGCAACTGAGGAAACCGAGAGGCGACGGGCCACGCTATCACCGACTGTCACGAACGCGCCCGCGCCGGTGGCGGCCCACCAACGACGTTGCAACGCAGGCGCGCTCACCACCCCGACTTGGGGCACGCCGTCGGAGAGCAGCGCGATCAAGCTGGCCCATACCGGCACGCCTCGCACGAAGTTCTTGGTGCCGTCGATCGGGTCGATGATCCACTGCCGCCCGGCCAACGTGGTCGAGCCGCCGAACTCCTCACCGAGGACGCTGTCACCGGGACGGGCTCGGCTGAGCGTCGCCCGCAAACCCGATTCGACCGATTGATCTGCGTCGGTCACCGGCGTCAGATCCGGTTTGGTGTCGACCCGCAGGTCCAGTGCCCCGAAGCGAGCCATGGTCACCGCGTCGGCCTGGTCGGCCAGGGTCAGGGCCACCGCGAGGTCGTCGTGACTCATTCGCCGTCCTTTCGCCAAAACCGTGACGTCTATGTATGACAGCAACCCCGTTCTGGCTTCGCAGCGGGTCGCTAGTTGTAGACGATGACCGCATTCTTGCGCAATACGCGCCTGTTCGAATCCGTTCAGCTGGGGGATGCAGGATTCCAATTGCGCTATGCGCATGATCGGCGATGATTGCCATGCGCCGTCATCTTCCGTCGCCATTGGCGTCGAGGCACGCTGACCGCTCCAGAAGGGATGCCGTATGAGTGACCAAAAGCGTGGACAGGCAGCGCTTTTCGATGCATTGACCACCAAGGGTACCGCCTTTTCGGAAGTCGAGCGGCGCGAGTACGGTCTGCTGGGCCTGCTTCCAACGGTGGTCAAGACCCTGGACGAGCAGGCCGCGCATTGTTGGCACGAGTTCTCCACCCGACGCGACGACCTCGACAAGCACATCTATCTGCGTGCCTTGCAAGATCGGAACGAGACGCTGTTCTACCGGGTGCTGCGGGATCACATTTCCGAGTCGCTGCCGATCGTCTATACGCCCACCGTCGGCGAAGCCTGCCAGCGTTTCAGCGAGATCTACCGCCGGCCAAGGGGATTATTCGTTTCCTATCCGGAACGGAACCATCTCGACGAGGTGCTGCAGAACCGCCCCCAACGCGACGTGGACGTCATCGTGGTGACCGACGGGCAGCGCATCCTGGGCCTGGGTGACCAAGGTATCGGTGGCATGGGCATTCCGATCGGCAAGCTGTCGCTCTACACGCTGATCGGCGGTATCGATCCGGCGCGCACGCTGCCGATCGTGCTCGACGTCGGTACCGACAACGTCGAACTGCTCCAAGACCCGCAGTACCTCGGCTGGCGCCACCGCCGCATCGACGATGACGACTACTACGCGTTCATCGATCGCTTCGTAAGTGCGGTGCGACAGCAGCTTCCCGATGTGTTGCTGCAGTGGGAAGACTTCGCGACCGCGCACGCGCTGCCGATTCTCGGCCGTTACCGGGACAAGTTGCTGACCTTCAACGACGACATCCAGGGCACGGCCGCCGTTGCCCTCGGCGCATTGCACGGTGCCGCGAAAGTCGCCGCGCGGCCGCTGTCGCAGCAGAATGTTGTCATGTTGGGCGCCGGCTCAGCCGGCATCGGGATCCTCTACATGATCCGCCGCGAGATGGTGACCGAGGGGCTGTCCGAACATGCTGCTGCAGAACGGATCTGGGTTGTCGACGTGGTAGGTCTGCTTACCGACGACCGCAATGACCTGTCGGACGCCCAGCGTGACTTCGCGCAGCCCGCCGGACGGGTAGCCGACTGGGGGCTTGCAGGCGCGGCTCAACTCGCCGACGTCGTACGCAATGTCGACGTCGGGGTTCTGCTCGGGTTGTCCACGGCCGCCGGTGCATTCACCGAGGCGATCGTCCGGGAGATGGCCGCCAAAGTCGACCGGCCGATCATCTTCCCGCTCTCGAACCCGACCAGCCGCGCGGAGGCGCACCCAGCCGAATTGGACCGCTGGACCGAGGGACGCGCGTTGATCGCCACCGGTTCTCCCTTCGCCCCGCTGAAGCGCAAAGGTGTCGAATACCCTGTGGCGCAATGTAATAACGTCTACATTTTCCCGGCTATGGGGCTCGCCGTCACTGCCGCGCAGGCGACCCGGGTCACCGACGAGATGATGCGGGTGGCCGCGGCGACCCTCGGCGAGGCATCGCCGGCTCTCACCGATCCCGACCAGCCGCTACTGCCGTCGTGGTCCGACGCACCCGCCGTGGCCATGCGCATTGCGCATGCGGTCGCGGCGCAGGCGGTGGCAGAGGACGTCGCTCCGAAACGAAGCGGCGAGGAAATCGCCGGACGGATCGCGCAGGTGCACTGGAACCCTGCGTATCCGCCGGCGCCGGGCTGATCGCAGTGGGCCGCGGGCCGTCCGGACCTACCATGGCGACGTGTGGGAAATCCTTTCGGTGCTGTTGCTCATCTCGATCGCGGTGGGGATCTTGGCTCCGCGGTTGTTTCGTCGGGGCCCGCGCGGTGAGTCGTTGAGCGGCACGTTGCTGATCACCGGTGTCAGCCCACGGCCCGATGCGGCCGGGGAGCAGTTCGTCACGATCACCGGCGTCATCGACGGACCCACCGTCAGCGACTACACCGTCTATCTGCGCATGACCGCCGATGTCGACCGCTGGCCGGCGGTGGGGGAGCTGAAGCCGGTGGTGTATTCGCAGCGCAATCCGGACAATTGGGCTTTCGCACCGCCTGACCAGCCGGCCGACTAGGGCGGGTCAGCCGTGGCCGATGTGCAGCAGCTTGGTCAGATTCGGGAGTTTGACGCGCGGCCTGCCGTGCGGCTCGCCGGCTGATCGTTCGTGCTCGTCGATCAACTTCCAGTGCGCGTCGGTAACCAGCTTGGGTTGGCGGGAGGCCAGCCAATCGACAAGCTTGTCGGCGTGGTCGGTGCCGAAGTCGGCCAGCTCGCCGGCGCCGGTGAGGTCGGCGATCAAAGCGTTGATGGTGTCCTGCGAGTCGCTCTTGTTGGTGCCGATCACGCCGGACGGACCGCGCTTGATCCAGCCGACGACGTACTCGTTGCGACTGCCGTCGACCCGACCGTCGCTGTGCGGAATGGTCCCGCTCTTCTCGTCGAACGGCAGCCCGGCGGTGGGAACGCCGCGGTAGCCGACTGAGCGGACCACCAATTGCACCGGCAACTCCTCGCGCTCACCGGTGTCTTTCGCGGCCACCCGACCGCTGTCATCGGTGACCAGCTCGTTGTGGCCGAGCACGATCTTCTCGACCCGCTCACCGCCGGCGATCTCGATCGGTGAGGTCTGGAAGCGGAACACGATCCGGCGGTGTCCCGGCCGCAGCTCGCGGCCGACGTAGCCCTTCAGCACCTTGATGTTCTGCTTGCACACCTTGCCGACCGCTGCCGCGTCTTCTTCGCTGATGTTCTCGAAGTCGGCCGGATCGACCACTACGTCGACGTTTTCGAGGTCGGCGAGCTCACGCAGCTCAAGTGTGGTGAACGCGGCCTGCAGCGGGCCTCGGCGACCGAGGATGATGACTTCCTCCACGCCGCGAGGGCGCAGCGATTCCAGCGCGTGGTCGGCGATGTCGGTTTGGGCGAGCACGTCGGGCTCGGTCACCAGGATGCGCGCGACGTCCAATGCGACGTTGCCGTTTCCGACGACCACGGCCCGCGCACCGGACAGGTCGGGCGATATCTCCTCGAAGTGCGGGTGGGCGTTGTACCAGCCGACGAAGTCGACCGCAGCGACGCTGCCGGGCAGCTCCTCGCCGGGAATGTTCAACGGCCGATCTGCTTGCGCCCCAATCGCGTAGACGACAGCGTCGTACTGCTCGGCCAGTTCGGTGGCGCTGATGTGCTCGCCCACCACGACATTCCCGAAGAACCGAAACCGTTCGTCCTCGGCAATTTTCTCGAATTGCTTGCTGATCGACTTGATCTTCGGATGGTCGGGCGCGACCCCGGAGCGCACCAAACCCCACGGCGTCGGGAGCATCTCGAGCATGTCGACGTGGACGTCGATGTGGTCGTCGGAGTCGGCGGCTTTGAGCAGCGAGGCCGCGGCGAAGAATCCGGAGGGACCTGAGCCGACGATCGCTACGTGGTAGGGACGCATAATCCCCGATGCTAAACGCCCGCCCCGCCGGTCCGCGGCTAGTCGCACCGGCTGTCTCATTTGCCCGGCCGGTAACGTGATCAGGCGTGGACCCCGACCGTCAGGCCGATATTGCAGCACTTGACTCCACTCTGACCACGGTGGAGCGGGTGCTCGACGTCGACGGTTTGCGCAGTCGGATCGACAAGCTGGAGCATGAGGCGGCCGATCCCAATCTGTGGGACGACCAGGCCCGCGCGCAACGCGTCACCAGTGAGCTTTCCCACACTCAAGGTGAGTTGCGACGTGTGGAAGGACTGCGCCAACGACTCGACGATCTGCCGGTGCTCTACGAACTGGCCGAAGAGGAGAGCAGCGAAGACGCGAAAGCCGAGGCCGACGCTGACCTCAAGGCGCTGCGCGCCGACATCGAGGCGATGGAAGTGCGAACGCTGCTGTCCGGCGAGTACGACGAGCGGGAAGCGCTGCTCAATATCCGCTCCGGCGCCGGCGGTGTGGACGCCGCCGACTGGGCCGAGATGCTGATGCGGATGTACATCAGGTGGGCCGAGCAACACAAATATCCCGTTGAGGTGTTCGATACGTCTTACGCCGAAGAGGCCGGGATCAAAAGCGCCACCTTCGCCGTGCACGCCCCCTACGCGTACGGCACGCTGTCGGTCGAGCAGGGCACCCACCGGCTGGTGCGGATCAGTCCGTTCGACAACCAGAACCGACGGCAGACGTCGTTCGCCGAAGTCGAAGTGCTGCCGGTGGTAGAGACGACGGATCACATCGAGATTCCCGAGGGCGATTTGCGGGTTGACGTGTACCGGTCCAGTGGTCCGGGCGGCCAGTCGGTGAACACCACCGACTCCGCGGTTCGCTTAACCCACATCCCGACAGGTATCGTTGTGACTTGTCAGAACGAGAAGTCGCAGCTTCAGAACAAAGTGGCAGCGATGCGAGTTCTTCAGGCAAAGTTGTTGGAACGCAAGCGTTTAGAAGAACGCGCCGAACTCGACGCCTTGAAGGGCGACGGCGGCAGCTCCTGGGGTAACCAGATGCGGTCTTATGTGCTGCATCCGTATCAAATGGTCAAAGACCTGCGTACCGAGTACGAGGTGGGCAACCCGACTGCGGTCCTCGACGGAGACATCGACGGATTCCTGGAAGCGGGAATCCGGTGGCGTAACAGAAAAGATGACGACTAAAACGACGTATCTAGCGACAACCACCGCGCAGCGCTGGCACGACTTCTGGCACGGCGACATAGGCCAGTGGATCGTCTCTCGCGGTCTGCGGGTGACCATGGTGGTGGTCGGCGCGATACTGGCGGTCCGATTTGTCACCTGGGTCGCCGATCAAATCGCCCGGCAACTCGACGAACGTTTCGTCGAGAGCGATGCGTTGGTGCGGTCTGAGGTGAGCAAGCACCGGCAAGCATTGGCGTCGGTCGTCCAGTGGGTGTCCATAGTCTTCATCGCAATCTGGGGCATCGTCCGGATCGCCGACGTCCTCGACTTCTCCGTCACAGGCTGGGTTGCGCCGGCGACCGTGATCGGTGCCGCGCTTGGCTTCGGCGCTCAGCAGGTGGTCAGGGACCTCTTGGCGGGGTTCTTCATCATCGTCGAGAAGCAATACGGCTTCGGCGACCTGGTCACACTGACCGTGGTGTCGACGACCGAAGCCAGCGGCACGGTCGAGAATGTGACGTTGCGGGTGACCCGCCTGCGTTCCCCGAACGGCGAGGTGTTGACCATTCCGAACGGCCAGATCGTCCAGGCGATCAACCAGTCCAAGGACTGGGCACGCGCAGTCATTGACATACCGGTCTCCACCACCGTCGACCTCAACCGGGTCGGCGAGGTGCTGCGCCACGAGTGCGAGCACGCCCTGGAGACCCCGAGGCTTGGCGAGTTGTTGTTGGATGCGCCCACCTTGATGGGCGTGGAAAGCATTCAGGTCGATACCGTCACCCTGCGGATGGTGGCTCGCACACTGCCCGGTAAGCAGTTCGAGGCCGGCCGTCAGCTACGCGTCTTGGTTATCCGGGCGCTGGCCCGAGCGGGCATCGTGACCGCGGCCGATGCGAAGGTCGGCGTCGTCGACGGCCCCGGTGTCGAGGTGGCGGCGGCCGAGCAGGAAGAGTACGAAAAATCCCACGACCCGGTGCAGCGCTGATGAAGCTCACGCTCAGTCTTCTGGAAAATCACCGCCGCGATGCGGATCGGCACTGGCCGCGCTACATCTTCGGCGGGCATGTCCGGACGTCGACGCTGATATTGATCATCGCGTTTTTCCTCACGTGGTGGGCTTACACCACCTACCGGCCGCACCCGCCTCCACCGGTGGTGCCGCAGGTGGTGCCGCCCGGCTATGTTCCTGACCCCAACTACACCTGGGTGCCGCGCACCCGGGTGCAGACGCCGACGTCCGACACGCCGACCACCACGGTCCCGACCACGACACCGCCGACCACGCCTCCTACGTCGACAACGCCGCCGCCGCTGATCCCGTCGATTCCGCCGTTCGTCTTGCCGCCGCCGTTCGGTCCGCCGCCCTCGGCGACCTCGCCGGGTCCCGTGCCGACGCCATCGCCCGCGCCACCGCTGCTGCCCGGCCTGCCCGGATGACGCGTACTGCCTCCGCAGCGCGCCGCGTCATCCGGACACCTGACGTTCACGGTTACACTGGCGACCCGTGATGATCACCCTCGACCGTGTCACCAAGCAGTACAAGTCGTCGGCGCGGCCAGCGCTCGACAACGTCAATGTCAAGATCGACAAGGGTGAATTCGTCTTCCTCATCGGCCCGTCCGGATCGGGCAAGTCGACGTTCATGCGGCTGCTACTCGGGGCCGAGACACCGACCAAGGGCGATGTCCGGGTCTCGAAGTTTCACGTCAACACGCTGCCCGGACGGCACATCCCGAAGCTGCGGCAGGTGATCGGCTGTGTCTTCCAGGACTTCCGCCTGCTGCAGCAGAAGACGGTGTTCGAAAACGTCGCCTTCGCACTCGAGGTCATCGGCAAGCGCCCCGATGTGATCAACCGGGTGACGCCCGACGTGCTCGAGATGGTGGGGCTGTCCGGCAAGGCCGGCCGACTGCCTCACGAGCTGTCCGGTGGCGAGCAGCAGCGGGTGGCCATCGCCCGTGCGTTCGTCAACCGGCCGCTGGTCCTGCTGGCCGACGAGCCCACCGGCAACCTCGACCCGGAGACCAGTAACGACATCATGGATTTGCTCGAGCGGATCAACCGCACAGGGACCACCGTGCTGATGGCCACTCACGACCACCACATCGTCGACACGATGCGTCAGCGCGTCGTGGAGCTGTCGTTGGGCAGGTTGGTGCGAGACGAACAGCGCGGTGTCTACGGGATGGACCGTTAAGTGCGCTTCAGCTTTCTTTTCAACGAGGTCCTGACCGGTCTTCGTCGCAATGTCACGATGACGGTCGCGATGATTCTGACCACCGCAATCTCGATCGGGCTTTTCGGCGGCGGCCTGTTGGTGGTTCGACTGGCCGACCACTCACGCAGCATCTATCTCGACCGGGTCGAGACGCAGGTCTTTCTCACCAACGACATTTCGGCCGACGACGCCAACTGTGAGAGCGCGCCGTGCAAGGCGCTGCGCGAGAAAATCGAGAAGCGCAACGACGTCAAGTCGGTTCGGTTCCTCAACCGCCAAGACGCCTACAACGACGCCATCCGCAAGATCCCGCAATTCAAGGATCTGGCAAGCAAGGACGCATTCCCGGCGTCCTTCATCGTCAAGCTCGAAAATCCCGAGCAGCACGCTGAATTCGACGCCGCGATGCAAGGCCAGCCCGGAGTCGACCATCTGCTCAATCAAAAGGAGTTGATCGACCGGCTGTTCGCCGTGCTCGACGGCTTGTCCAACGCCGCCTTCGCCGTCGCGTTGGTACAGGCGGTCGGGGCGATTCTGTTGATTGCCAACATGGTTCAGGTCGCTGCCTATACCCGCCGCACCGAGATTGGCATCATGCGGTTGGTTGGCGCCACCCGCTGGTATACCCAGCTGCCGTTCCTCGTCGAGGCCATGGTCGCGGCGACGCTCGGCGTCGTCATCGCGATCGCCGGGCTCATGGTTGTGCGAGCCTTGTTCCTGGACAGCGCGTTGCGGCAGTTCTACCAAGCGCACCTGATCTCCAGGGTCGACTACGCCGACATCCTCTACATCTCGCCGCTGCTTCTCTTGGTGGGTGTCGCGATGGCCGGGGTTACGTCGTACGCAACGCTGCGTCTATACGTGCGGCGGTAGCGGTGGCCAAAAAGTCGCCGAACAAATCTGTGCCGGCCCGGCAGATTCTGGCGACCAATCGCAAGGCGCGACACAACTACTCGATCCTGGATGTGTATGAGGCCGGAGTGGTTTTGCTCGGCACTGAAGTTAAAAGCCTGCGCGACGGTAAGGCCTCGTTGGCCGACGCGTTCGCAACGGTCGATCAGGGCGAAGTCTGGTTGCGTAACCTGCACATTCCGGAATATCACCATGGCAGCTGGACTAACCACGAGCCGCGCCGCAACCGGAAACTACTTCTCCACAGGCACCAAATCGATGTACTCATCGGCAAAATCAAGGATGGTAACCTCGCGCTCGTTCCGTTGTCGCTGTATTTCTCCGAAGGAAAAGTCAAGGTGGAGCTTGCATTAGCGCGCGGTAAGCAAGCGCACGACAAGCGGCAGGACATGGCGCGTCGCGACGCCCAGCGCGAAGTGATTCGCGAATTGGGCAGACGATCCAAGGGCATGAGCTGATCGGGGCGGAGTACGCCCAGCTTTCCGCAGTCAGCTACGGCGTCAGTGATTTCGTTGGGGGAGTAGCTTCCCGACGCGCGGCTGCGCTGCGCATCATGCTGGTGACCTACCCGCTCGCAACGTTGTTGCTGGGGGTGTTGGCAGTCACGGCCGGGGGACCGATCCTTCCGGGTGCGGTGCTGTGGGGTTCGCTGTACGGGATCAGTCAAGCGGTCGGCGTGTACTGGTTCTATGCCGCGGTGAGCGCCGGACCGATCTCCGTAGTCTCGCCGCTAGCCGCGGTGCTCAACGCTGCTGTGCCTGTTGCCGTCGGTGTGGCGCTCGGCGAAAGACCCGGCGAGACAGCGTCATTGGGCGTCGTACTGGCGATGTTCGCGGTGATTCTGGTGAGCCGGGAGTCGGCGGACGACGCAGATGTCCGGACGCACAAGTTCACCAGCAAGGTCGCCTGGCTGACGATCGGATCGGGCGTGGCGTTCGGACTGGATTTCGTTCTGCTGCACCAGGCTCCGGTGGTCTGCCGAATGTGGCCGCTGTTCTTTGCCCGGGCCGCAGCGACAGTGCTGGTGCTCGTCGTGGCGGCGTTCAGCAAGAATCTCCAACTTCCGTCCAGCACGCCGCTGCGGCTGGCGGCCGCCGCCGCGTTGCTGGATACCTGCGCAAACGTCAGCATGCTGCTGGCCATCCAGAAATGGATGCTGTCGTTGGCCAGCATCTTGATATCGCTGTACCCGGCGACCACGGTCATCCTGGCGATCATCGTGTTGCGCGAGCGATTGACTCGCTGGCAGGCGATCGGCATGGTGTTGGCGGCAGTATCGGTAAGCATGATCGCTGCTGCGTGACGTCGGTCTAGCATCAGGCGGCATGAGCAGCGTCACCATCGTCGACAAGTCCGAAGTCTTGTCGGGTCTGTTTGGCACCTGGTACAGCCTCGATCAATTGCTGAGCGGCTTGTCCGAGCAGCAGTGGCAGACGCCGACGCCGCTGCCCGGCTGGTGCGTGCACGACGTGGTGGCCCACATGATCGGCACCGAATCGGCGTTGCATGGACTCGGCGCACCCAACGCCGACATTGATGCCGCGACGCTGGACCACGTGCGAAACGACGTGGGTGTCGCCAACGAAGCCTGGGTTCGTCATCTCAGCCCAGAATCGGGCGCCGCACTCCTCGAGCGGTTCCGTTCGATAACCGCGGATCGCCGGCAGCGCCTGAACGATATGTCCATCGACGACTGGAACGCACCGACGCCGACGCCGGTCGGTATGGAGAGCTTCGGCCGGTTCATGCGGGTGCGGTTGTTCGACTGCTGGATGCATGAGCAGGACATCCACGACGGCGTGGGCCTTCCGTCATCCGAGGTGGAGCTGAGCGGCCCGGGCGCGCGGCTGTCGTTGGACGAGATCGCCGCAACGATGGGCTTCGTGGTCGGCAAACTCGGTAAAGCCCCCGAGGGATCACGAGTTGCCATCGAACTGACCGGGCCCCAGGCGCGGACCATCCGCGTCGCAGTCGATGGTCGCGCGCAGGTGGTGGACGACTTCGGCGGGTTGGACCCGACCTCCACCATCCACCTCGATGGACTGCTGTTCGCCCGGTTGGCCGGCGGGCGCACCGACGACACAACCGGCGTCGAGCTCGGCGGTGACACAGCGGTTGCCGCTCGCATCGTGGAGCATCTCAATTTCGTGATCTGAGCAGCGGCCTGTCGGGATGGATCGTCCCTGACCTGCGGTTGAAAAGCGCGTATTATGAGTTGTCTTGCCGAAAATCGGCAGGGGCGCGAGGGGCTGAACGGTTTCGACTTCGCGCATCGAATCAAGGGAAGCGTGCCGGTGCAGGCAAGAGACCACCGTAAGCGTCGTTGCAACCATATAAGCGCCGATTCACATCAGCGCGACTACGCACTCGCTGCCTAAGCGACTGCGTGTCTGTCAGACCGGGAGCGCCCTCGGCCCGGACCCTGGCATCAGCTAGAGGGACAAACCTACGGGTTCGGTCGCGGGACCCGTAGGGACATCAAACAGCGACTGGGATCGTCATCTCGGCTTGTTCGCGTGACCGGGAGATCCGAGTAGAGGCACAGCGAACTGCGCACGGAGAAGTCTTGAGGGAATGCCGTAGGACCCGGGTTCGATTCCCGGCAGCTCCACAACAGAAGAAGCAGGTCAGGGCGTATCTCCGCCCTGGCCTTCTTCCTTCTTGGGCACATTTGGGCACATCCTGACACCAGGTCGTCCATCTTGTCGGCTACGTCATCAAGGTCGTCGGGAAACAGGTGGCCGTACTGATCGAGGGTCATCGTCGCCGACTTGTGGCCAGCGAGCCGCTCGCGAGGGCTGGGCGCTGCACTTCGCCGATCCCGACCACCGTTCCGGGCGGAGCTCCGGCGACACTGGCACGCCGGCTGGCGAGATGGCCGCGAATATCATCATTTCGGGTTGATGGCAGATAGGATTCCCACCGCGCGCGGCCACAGTCGCTGGTTTCCGGCGACGATAAAGGCTGTTCAATCAGCGACAACGCCGCCACACTCAAGTAGGCGACCCCGTTCTGCGTATTGCAAAACCAGCGTTTTGGTGTACACCTGCGAGGAACCTTCCCCGCTGATCAGTGCGCCCGGTTACTTGAGACACGTTATTGCCGCGCGATTTCGAGCTTTTTGGACCACGTCATGCCGGCCATGACGCCGCCGTCGCAGATAATGTCGGTGCCGGTGAGATATCCGGCCCTATCACTGGCACAGAACGCTAGAAGTTCGGCGATTTCGCCAGGTTGGCCGAAACGCTTCAGGGCGCCGATCTGAGCCAGCGCTCCCGCGCCGACGTCGGCTTCGAGCTGACCCATGGCAGTGTCAAACGATCCTGGTGAGACCGATAGCACCCGAGCGCCTGAGGACCCGAACTGGGCAGCAAGTGCCTTGCTGTACCAGATTACGAAACTCTTGCTCAGCACGTAAGCCAGCTGCGCCCGCCGTGATTCGGGCAACCGGTTGCACATAGCCAGCAAGTCGGAGTGAAACCGTTCGATGTCGGTCCGTGACTTTTTATAGCGTCGAGTCGGGGTGAGAAAACGCGGAAGCTGGTGCCCGGCGACGGACGCCACGTTGACCAGGGCCATACCCCGTCTCGCGATACCAAGGAAGGCCTCGTTGATCAACACCGTACCGACCGCGTTGATCTTCAAGATCAGCTCGGCTGAGCCCATGCTGGGGCTCACCCCAGCGGTGTGGACAACTGAGACAACGGTGCCGAGTTCCTTTGCGCGTTGCACTAATTGGCCTACTGACGCAGGATCGGTGACGTCGCAGATGGTCGCAGCACAGTCGATTCCGGCGTTGACGAGTTCACTCTGGGCGCCCTCCACACGCTCTTGGCTGACGTCACTGATCAGCACAGTAGCCTCGCGCCCAAGCGCGTGAGCAACGGCCAGGCCCATCCCCCCGGCGCCGCCAGTTACCACCGCTACGTTCGTCATTGCCGATTGGACTCCTGCCGTCGTGTCGAGCACGTATGCGAACTGCTGTTGGACGTAGCCTGCGCTCGAGCGCGCTCAGCAGACGCGCACGACCTTCCGCCACCGTTGGGCCGCGGTCTGGTCGGGCCCATTCTCCATTCCCTTCGTACGTCAAACACGCTGACCACTATCGGAAGCAGTCCTTCGAGGAGGCTTTTCCGTCGACGACTCGGACTGCTATAAGACGGGCTCACGGAGAGCGTCGTATGAAACTATCGTTTGTTTCAGCGAGGGGCAAGCATACGAGTGGACAAGAGCAGCGGATGAGTAGATCAGTTGTGTTAGTGACGGACGGAGCTTCGGTGTCGGCGCGGCAATTGCGGCCGCTTAAGGACCGACGGCCTCATGGTCACTACGTTCGATCTGTCGCCGTTGACGCTCCGGGATCGCTCCGCGTCGATGACGAGATCCCGACGACCCGTTAAGCCAACGGTCCAGCACACTTTCGACCCTGGCACATTCCGCGACACCGGCGGTCGTGAGAGCGCAGCGGGATCGCGCCGGTTGCACGCTGCGACCGCAACCACTGCCAAGACATCCCAAGGTCTCCATCGGGAGCCCTAGTCTCCTCCGGTGTTTTAATGATCATCGCGTAACGCAGCTATACGGCGGCGTCTGGAAGGGGAATCGCGAACAGAGCGTCACCATACCTTGCGTGGCGACCGAGACAAACGTTAGTTTGATGACTGGCCGTTTACTGATCGTTATTCGGATGGAGCTGCACGTGGGCGTGTTGATTATGTTGGGCACGCTCTTCGGGCTCGTCGCGGTAGTGGTGGGCCTGGTAGCCCGGTTCGATCCCGAAGCCCGCAGTGCACGGAGCCACACCGGGGGTGCCGAATGATCCTGGCGGCACAGATCGGAACTCTGTTCGCCTACATCGGCGGTACCGTCTTCGTGGCGGCGGGCTTGTATCGATCAGTGCGCCGTCGGCGTCTCGATTCATTACTGCTGGTGTGTATCTCGGCGATCTCGTTTTCCTGGTTGGAGGCGCCTTACGACTGGTCGATGTACGCACAGTTCCCGCCGTTCATGCCACGGATGCCGTCCTGGTGGCCGTTCAACATGACCTGGGGCGGCCTCCCGGCCGCTGTACCGCCGGGATATATCGCGTACTTCGTGCTCCCAACTCTTGTCGGTGCCGCATTGGGTCGTACTTTGGCTGCGAAATGGGGATGGCGCCGGCCGTTTGCGCTGTTGGGGTGCGGTTTGATGGTTGGGTTCGCGTGGGCGTTGACGTTCAACGCGGTCATCGGCGCTCAACTGGGAGTGTTCTACTACGGGTACGTGATCGGCGGCCTGGCGATCTTCGAGGGCACCCGTAGCCAGTACCCGCTATACGACGCGTTGGCGATGGGGATTCTAGTGATGGTTTTCGCCTACCTCCTAGGAAGAACGGACCCGACAGACCGGACGGTCATTGAGCAGTGGTCGGATTCGAAGACCCGCAGTCGGCTCGCGGCGGGTGTCCTTTCGGTCGTCTCGTTCATCGTCATCGGCCACGCGGTCTACGGCGCGGTCTTCGCGCCTCACCTGATCACCAAGCTCGCCGGTCTGGTCAACGTCAGCTCGAACATACAGTTGTACTCGGATGTTCCGAACCAACCGCACTGACCGACGCACACGGTGTTGATGGACTCGACTGCGCCGAGGGTTGATTCTGTCGACAGAGATGGTTCACACAGGAATACTTCACCTCGGTACCGCAGATTCGTTTGCGCCCCTTGGCCGTTGGAGATGGCTCGGACGACGCTGTTGATTTTCGCCGGTGAACT
Organism: Mycobacterium sp.; assembly: GCF_049278535.1. Taxonomy (GTDB): domain Bacteria; phylum Actinomycetota; class Actinomycetes; order Mycobacteriales; family Mycobacteriaceae; genus Mycobacterium. Next base: position 17,145 of record NZ_JBAPMI010000076.1, read on the forward strand.
CCGGTTGAGCCGCTGCGATTCTCGGCTGAGTCCCCTTCAGCGCGAGGATGATTGACGCGACCGTCGCGGCGACGTCGCGCTCGCGTATCGGCCCTGCCTTTGGGGCCTTGGGCATGATGCGGATGTGCTCCGTACCCTTGGCCACACCTTCGATGAACGACGCGGAACCGCACATGCCGATAGGGCAACGATGGTCAGGGCGAGTAGGTGACCCCGGTCAGATCCTCAGACAGCGCCCACAGCCTTCTCTGCGCGTCGATGTCGTATGACGCCTTGCTGGACTTGACCACCTCAGGGTGGCCACGGTGCCCACCTAACCCGTCGGGGCCGAGGTACTGCCCACCGAGAACCTCCGGATCAGTCGCTGCGCGCAGCGACGGCAGCGCACCGAGCGAGGGAGGCTGCGCCAACACCGGTCCCGCGATCGCGAAGAACTGGCGGAACGGTGTCGGCATCTCACGACTGAACTCGGTGTTCGAACCACCGGGATGTGCGGCGACCGCGATGGTCCCGCTGCCTTGTACCCGTCGCTGGAGTTCGTAGGTGAACAGGAGGTTCGCGAGCTTGGACTGACCGTAAGCGCCGAACCGGCTGTACTCACGTTCCCACTGCGCATCGTCGAAGCGAATACCGCTGGACAAACGATGGCCCAGGCTGCTGACCGTTACCACGCGGGACCCCGGTGTTGCCAGCATGCGATCGAGCAGTAAACCGGTGAGCGCGAAATGACTCAGATGATTGGTGCCGAAGTGCATTTCGAAGCCGTCCGCAGTAGTGGCCTTGGGTGCGAGAACCACGCCCGCGTTGTTGATCAGCACATCGATGGTGTCAAGGTGGGATGTGAGCGCCTCGGCCGCAGCGCGGACGGATGCCAGCGAGCACAAATCGAGAACTTGCAGTTCGACCCTCGCGGCCGGGTACGCCGCCCTAATGCGGCGAATTGCGTTCTCGCCCTTCTCGAGATTGCGCACCGCGAGGACGACTCGCGCCCCGTTGGCGGCGAGCGCCGTCGCCGTCTCGAACCCCAGACCGGTGTTGGCGCCGGTGATGATCGCCGTTCGACCCTTCTGGTCCGGTATGTCAGCGACTGTCCACTTGCGCATGAGGCCCCTTTCGCGAGTGTCTCGCTGACTCCTGCTGGCTGTCCGGGCCAGCGCAGACGACTACGATTACCACCCTGGCCTCAACGAGTCGTCTAGAGCCACAGATACATTCCGGCGAGGACGAGCCACAAAGCGAGGCAATAGGTTTCGAAGATACCTCTGAGAATCAACGGCGCTTCGCGCAGCTCCATGAAATCCAGCCCGACATAGCGCACCTTGATCAACGCCAGTGCCAGTACCCACAACGCGACCCCCGAACCAATGCCGTGGTCGAAACCGATCGTGAACGACACCAGCGTCGCCATGACCAGACCCAGCCAGACGACAGTGGATCGGGCGCGGAACAAGGACGAGGTCATGCTCAACTCACGAGGTAGATCAGCGGGAACAGGACGATCCAGAGGAGGTCGACCAGATGCCAAAAGCAGCCGCCGCCTTCGATGAATGCCATTCTGGTCGGGCTCGGTGCGGCGACACGCGCCGCAAAGAGTAGCGATATGAGAACCACGATCCCGATCAGAACGTGCAGCAGGTGCAACCCGGTAAGGACGTAGTAGTACATGTAGAAGCTGTTCTCGGTAGGCACGTGTCCTTCGCCGACCTTGGACGAGTACTCGACGATTTTCAGACCCACAAAGGCGAGACCGCACGCGAGCGCTCCCGCCAATAACGTCCGAGCGGCTGGGCGGGCGCCAGCTCGGACGGCTCGAATCGCGGTGACCACGAGTAGAGAGCTCGTCAGAAGAATCACGGTATTCGCCAAGCCGATGCCGACATTCAGAGTATGGCGCGACGCGTCGAACAGTTCGGGGGCCTGTGCGCGTTGGTACATGAACAGGACGAAGAAAACGGCGAAAACCAGCATGTCGCCGAATAGCAGTATCCACACCCCTGGCTCTCCAGGAACGCGGCCAGGAGAGGCCTCATTGGGCTCGACTGTCTTTGAGACCTCGTTTTCGTCGACCAGCTTCATGCCGCCGGCTCCCACGTTTGCGCAGCGGCGCGCTCCTCTCTCTCCGTGGCTTCGATGTCGACGGCCTTGACTAGGAGGAACACGGTCGGGACGATCCAGACGAAGAATGCACTGACCGGAATCCACCACGCGATGATCCCGTTCCAGCCCAGCGGTCCACTTTGAATAACGTAGACACAACCACCTGGAAGGACGAGGAGTGCCATCCACAGGCTGAGGTATCCGTACCATCGCGGGAAGGTTGGGACGGCGCGCTTGTCGATGAACACTGCCAACGCGAGGATCAATCCCTGCAACACGAGGGGCCCGACGATGCCGACCAGCAGCAGCCAGAACATGTCGCTGAGTGCCTGAATAGCTTGGGGGTCGCGATCGGGTCGGTACGCGGCGGCGACGCCGAACACCATGGCCAGAGTGAACACGAACGGGAACGTCACCGAGAGAATGACCTCGGTAATCGACATTACGCCCCAGTAGCCTTCGATTCGGCGCACCTGCCGGCAAAGCAGCGCGAACACGGGTGTCATGAACCACATACCGAGGATGGTCAGTCCCAGTCCCAGGCGGATCGCGAAGTGATTGTCGACGTACCACTGGGCAGTCTGCTCCGCCGTAAAACCCGGATTGATCGGCGGAAGCACGCCCGCTATCAGGCCGAACGTAATCCCGAAGACCACCAACATGGCCAGCGTCGACCACGCGGCCGCCTTCTCGATCTTCACATGCATAGGCGCTCCTGTCGTTGAATTCACCTGTCCCCGCACCGTGTCCGCGCATTCTCGGCACCATCGCCGAGCGTGACGACCGCACGTCGGCTAGCCCGTCAGACTGGCGATGACCCTGAAACACTGCGCGTGGGTTCCGGACTGCGGCGCAACAGCCATCCTGTCGGAACGAATGCTATCTTCAGTCCGCTCGAATTGGTAGATCAATCGTTTGTTTCGCTCAGAACGAAGATTGTAGCCGTGGCCCAGACACGGCTTTGGTCACTCCGATCTGCGGGCGGCGGCTACCCGCCAGCAGAAGGCGCTGAGATGACAAGTCGATGGAATATTGTTGCCGGGCATGGTATTCGATGGGATCGGCCACACACGACGATGTTGATCGCAGCAAGGGTGAGACGCGGGCGTGTGGACTGATCGTTCACCGTCTCAATCGCCCCCTGAAGACGGAAATCGTCGCCGCGGAACGTCACCGCTTGCGAACGCCCCGCAACCACGTGTCGCGGGCGAGGGTCAGCGCGTCGGGGGCGGCCATTGACTCGACGATGCTCTGCGGGATCCACAGGACGCTGATCACGCAACGCGACAGCACTTCCAGTGACGTCTCCTCATTCCGGATGGCGCCGCTGTTAATGCCCTCGGAGAGCAGGCTCTTCAATCTCCGCATGCGATTAGCGAAGGCGAAACCGGGGTTCGGGGTGTCCGGAGGCGACTGTCGCATCCATGCCTGTTGAATCTTGAACTCGTCGGGAAAGTGCTTGACCGCGTTGATGTGGACCCAGCTCAGTGCGTCCATCTTCTCGATTGGAGACGAATCCGCGTTCAAGACACCCGAATAGCCCGCTGTGAGCCGCGAGCCGAACGATCGCATGATGAACGCGAGCATCTCCGGCTTGCTGCCCGCCACCCGCGTCAGTTTTCCGAGGCTCACACCCGCTGCGGCTGCGATCTCACGCACCGTCGTGATCTCGTACCCGCGCCTGCCGAACTCCGTGCGCGCCGCCGCGAAGATCCGATCGGCCTCGACGGTGAAATCGTCGGTGTCCGATGCAGAGTCTCCCCATGAGCGAACGGCATCCGAAGCCGCCGCGAGCGCCTTCGAATTATCGAGTGTGGAATACCGCGGAGGCCGACGCGCCAGACCATTCAGGATGATTCGACAGAGGACGCCCGCCACCCGTTCGGACGCGGCCTTGTGGCGAACGACGTCGAGCCCGACCGTCACCATCGTTTGAAACACGCGATCCGCTAACGCAATCAGGTCGACCTCCGGCCTGACCGCTCCGAAATCCCGCGCCGAAGTAAGCGTTCGCAGCACCGCTTCGTTTATCAATTCCGGAGGGTTCTTCAGTAATTCGACGAGTTCCGGTAGCTCGCTCGGCGAATCGTAGAAGGTCATCTGCAGCGCCGCGCGATGCGCAACCGCGCAGTTCGCGATATCGGTACTTAGTCGCTCGATATCCCCGACGACGGTGCGGGCGTTCGACCGCCCCAGCCGGTGTAGCGCTTCCTCGCCGATGAGGTTCATTTCGGCGTAGTAGCGGCCCACCAGTTCGACCAGGATGGCGTCCTTGGAATCGAAGTGGTGATAGAGACTGCCCTTCAACAAGCCCGTGGCGTCCGCGATCTCACGCATTGATGTGCGCAACCCGTGGTCAGCGAGCATGGTCGCAGCGACTTCGAGGATCTGAGACCTCCGCGCACCAGTTGCATCGGTGTCCACCGACACCGGGGTGTGGCGCGAATTGGCGTTCTTACGGCCTAGGTCGTTGTCGATGGCGAGTCTCCCGATCGGTCACGGTGCGCAGGCCCGGATGATCATCGATCCGGTGCGCTCGCGACGGCGCACCGCTTGGATGAGCCCACTGCGGACTTGCTGGTGGTGAGATTAGCAGTCGGTGCGTGGTGACCTGGACCAACTCGCGCGGACTCAGGCGGGGAGACCCTTCGCGAGATCCATTACTGTGACGGCCTCAGTGCCCGTCTTCCTCAATCGTTCGGATGACCTGAAACCCAGATCGACGTCTGTGGCCTGAGCTCGAAGCGCGCCCACAGTGAGTTCATCCTTCGGTAGATGCCTAAACATCTCGAAGGAGTACAAGCGGAGGGCGTTTGAGTGCGTGATCCTGTTCACCTCGTCGTCTGGCACGTTGGTGAGATACCCGGCCAGGACCTCGGGGGACCGGGGCCAGGTGGCATCCGAATGCGGATAGTCGCATTCCCAGGTCACCATGTCGAGGTTGAGATGATGCCGACTCTCGACGCCGAAGGCGTCGTCGATGAAGCAGAGAGCGACCCGATCCAGGAAGACCTCACTGGGCAACCTGCCGCCGAAGTCCTGGTGCGTCCACGCGCGGTGCATGGTGTAGACGCGGTCGATGCGCTCGAGGAAGTAGGGCACCCATCCGATGCCGCCCTCGGACAGGGCAAACGTGACGTCGGGGAATCGCCGCAGCATCGGTGACCAGATGAGGTCGGCCGCGGCCTGCACGATGCTCATGGGTTGCAGCGTCATCATGGTGTCGACGGGCGCATCCGGCGACGTGATCACGACTGACGACGACGAACCGATGTGGAGGTTGACCACGGTGTTCTCGTCGCTGCAGGCTCTCCAGAACGGATCCCAGTGGGGATCGTGCAACGACGGGTACCCCAGCTTCGTCGGGTTCTCGGAGAACGTCACCGCGTGGCATCCTTTCTTCGCCACGCGCCGCACCTCCTCCGCCATTAGCGTGGGATCCCAGATCGGCGGCAGGGCTTGCGGAATCATCCGTTCTGGATACGCGCCGCACCACTGGTCGATATGCCAGTCGTTGTACGCCCGCAGCACGGCCAATCCGAGATCCTTGTCCTGCGCGCGAGCGAAGTACTGTCCGCAGAATTGCGGAAAGGACGGGAAGTTCATAGCGGCCGCAACGCCGTTCGCGTTCATGTCGCGGATGCGCTCGTGGATGTCGTAACAACCCTCTCGGATCTCCGAGAGCTTGGTTGGCTCCGTGCCGTACTCCTCAGGCGGCCTTCCTGCAACCGCGTTGAGACCGACGTTCGTAGCTTCCTGCCCTTCGAAAACCCATGCGTCGGTGCCGTCTTCGCGTTGGATGAGCTTGGGGACGTCGTTCTTGTACTTCGCCGGGATGTGCTTGTCGAACAGGTCGGGCGGTTCGACCAGGTGATCGTCTACGGACACTAGTACGAGATCCTGCATCTCCACGTCGAACTCCCTTGAACTGAGGCTTGTCGCCCAAAGGGACACGATTTGGCGGGCGACGGCATCGGACTGCACGCGGTTGTCCTGCTCTTGCGGAGAAGCCTATTACGATACAAGCGTTTGGTCAATCAGAAGATCTGCGCCGGTTGCGATTGTCTCGCAATAGTTTCGGACCCTCATTGACGATAGGGGGAAGAGCGGCTACGGTCGAAACAAACGTTAGGGAACGGCTTCGCCGAACCAGATCAAGCCCGGCCGGGCAGACGAGAAGCTCGAAGCGAAGGAACCCATGTCATGACGCCGGTGAAGGCGATCGACCTTTACTACGACCCGTTCGACTTCGATATCGACGACGATCCCTACCCAGTGTGGAAGCGGATGCGTGAGGAAGCGCCGCTGTATCACAACGAGAAGTACAACTTCTACGCACTCAGCCGTTACGACGACGTAGCACGGGAACTTCCGAACTGGGACACCTATCGCTCCGGGCGCGGCACGACCGCAGACATCCTGTTCAACAACATCGAGATTCCGCCGGGAATCCTGCTCTTCGAGGACCCGCCGCTTCACGACCTGCATAGACGGCTGCTATCGCGTGTGTTTACCCCCCGCAGGATGCTGGCTGTCGAGAATCTGGTACGCGGCTTCTGTGCGCGAGCCCTCGACCCGTTTGTGGGTGCGGGCGGCTTCGATGTCATCGCCCATCTTGGAGCGATGATGCCGATGCAGACGATCGGTTATCTTCTCGGCATCCCGGAGGGCGATCAGGCCAACATCCGCGACACTAACGGCGTATCGCTGGAACTGGCATCGGGTGCTACGCCTGGCGAGGCGAGCTCGAAGGTCTTCGAAGAGTCGATCACGTTGTTCGCGGAGTACATCGAGTGGCGAGCCGCCCATCCGTCCGACGACCTGATGACGGACCTGCTCGAGGCGGAAGTCGAGGAGTCCGACGGCACCAGGCGCCGATTGTCGCGCACGGAGGTTCTGTCGTACACCGCGATGATCGCCGGCGCGGGGAACGAGACGACCGCGCGTCTCATCGGCTTCATGGCGCAGCTGCTCTCCGATCACCCGGACCAGCGTCGTGAACTCGCCGCCGATCCCAGCCTCATCCCGGGGGCGATCGAGGAGACGTTGCGATTTGAGCCGCCCTCTCCGGTGCAGGCGCGCTACGTTGCACACGAGGCATCGCATTACGGGCAGGTGGTGCCCGAGGGGTCGTTCATGCTGCTGCTCAACGGGTCTGCAAATCGCGACGACCGCCGCTTCTCCAATCCCGACGTGTATGACATCCACCGCGGGGGCAGTCATTTGAGCTTCGGACAGGGATTGCATTTCTGCTTGGGATCGGCGCTGGCCCGGTTAGAAGCGAGAGTCGCGTTCGAAGAGGTGCTGAAACGTTGGCCCGATTGGGAGGTTGATTACGCCAACGCCGAGAGGGCGCACACTTCGAGTGTCCGGGGCTGGTCACGACTGCCGGTGTCTACCGCATGATGTTGCAGCACAAACCCTTCCGGGTGTTCAAGTCAAATTTCAGCTCGTCAGCGATCGCAAATTCGCGGCTCACTCACCCGCCTGTTGATTCGAGAGGAAATCGTGGAGACATTCGAGACGGTGGATTACTTCAGTGATGCTGGATTGATCACCGACCCATACCCATATTTCAACCACCTGAGGGGTCAGTGTCCGGTGCTTCCGGGGGGGCCCGCGGGTGTCGTCACCGTCACCGGCCATGAGGAGGCGGTGTCGGCCTACAAGAATTCTGCGCTGTCGGCCGCCACATCGCTGGTCGGTCCGTTCGCTCCGCTGCCATTCGAGGCCGAGGGGGATGACATCACTGCCCTCCTGGACGAGCACCGCGGACAGATTCCGATGGCAGAACACGTTTCGTCGATGGATCCTCCCCAGCACACGCGGACCCGCGGCCTGTTGAGCAGATTGCTCACACCGAAGCGACTCCGGGAGAACGAAGAGTACATCTCGCGGTTGGTCGACGAGAAACTCGATTCATTCGTCGCCGACGGACGGTGCGAATTCCTGGAGACCTACGGCAAGCCGCTGTCGATGCTCGTCATTGCCGACCTGCTCGGCGTTCCGGAGGAGGATCACGCCGAGTTCAATGCGGTGCTCGCCACCTCGGTCGTCGCGGGAGCTGCCGTGGCCGCGCTCAACCCACTGCAATTCCTTGACGACAAGTTCAACGAGTACATCACCGCCCGGCGTCAGCAGCCGCGCGACGATGTCCTGACGGAGCTGGCCCAGGCTCGGTACGAGGACGGCGAGGTCCCCGCGATCGACGAGGTTGTCAAGCTGGCGACGTTCCTCTTTGCCGCGGGACAGGAAACGACGACGAAGCTCCTGTCTCAGGCGGTGCGAAATCTCGGCGAGTTCCCCGACGTTCAGGAACGACTGCGCGCTGACCGTTCGCTCATCCCGGTGTTCCTGGAAGAGACTCTGCGACTGGAAAGCCCGGTGAAAAGCCACTTCCGGATCGCCAAGACCACCACGGCGATCGGGGACTGCCCCATCAAGGCGGGTACGACCATCATGTTGCTGCCCGGTGCCGCGAATCGAGATCCCCGAAAATTCGATCGGCCCGACGAATTTCAACTCGATCGGAAGAACGTGCGCGAACACGTCGCCTTCGCGCGCGGGCCCCACTCCTGCCCCGGCGCACCCTTGGCCCGAACGGAAGCGCGGATATCGATCGATCGAATGCTCGACAAGATGGCGAACATCCGGATCTCCGAAGAACATCATGGGCGCGCCGAATCGCGCACGTACGACTACGAACCGACGTTCATCATGAGGGGACTGACCAAGCTGCACATCGAGTTCGATCCGATTGGTTAGCCTCGAGCCTCTGCGAATCCGCTCCACGGTTCGGGTACTGGTTCCGCACGAAACAGCCTGACTACCAATCAAACACCAATCTGGAGGTTTCGATGTCCTACGAGAGCACGGCCGAACCGATCAAGATCGGCTACCTGATGGACTTCCTTCTCGGCGACTATCCGAAGGAGATGTA
>NZ_JBAPMI010000077.1:0-1789 GCF_049278535.1 Mycobacterium sp.
CGCACTGACCGCCGCGGCCGAGCTGCGGCCATCGATTCCCGATCTGCACCTCGAGATCGTCGGCGGCGGATGGTGGTCGGAGCGCCTGACCGATCACGCGGCGCGGCTCGGTATCAGCGACGCGGTGACCTTCCACGGGCACATCGACGACGTCGCCAAACACCATGTCATCCAACAAGCTTGGGTGCACGTGCTGCCGTCGCGCAAAGAAGGATGGGGTCTGGCGGTCATCGAGGCGGCCCAGCATGCGGTGCCCACCATCGGCTACCGGTCCTCGGGCGGCCTGGCCGACTCGATCATCGACGGGGTGACCGGTGTGCTGGTCGACGGTCATGACGATCTGGTGGATCGGCTGCAACAGTTGCTCACCGATCCGGTGCTGCGCGACCAACTCGGCGCCAAAGCGCAAGCGCGCAGCGCTGAATTCTCTTGGCGGCAAAGTGCGGAGGCAATGCGATCGGTGCTGGAGTCCGTGGTGGCCGGGGACCGCGTCACCGGGGTGGTGTAGCACCGCCCGGCCGGCGTCGCCGGCCCGCTACGGCTGCCCCGACAGCTCCCGCTATCAGCATTGCCAGCCATGCCAGGTGCGCGGTGATCACCGTCGCCCGCCGACCCGCCGACGCGCCGGCTGTTGCGCCGCCGACGCGATACAACACCAGGTCCCGCCCGCGATAGGCCACCTGTAACCGGCCGAATGTCTCTGCGGCCGAGCCCATATCGCCGGGTGTGCCCAACTCGACCACCAGCCATCCGACGCCGGCCCGACGAAGATCGACCGAATCACCACCGGCCAACAACAGCTGTTGCACATCGCGGGCCCGGTTTCCCTCACCGAGAACCGTCGTCCCCGAAATGGTCAGGTCGCCGGTGGTCAGGACGTCAGCGCGCAGCCAGCGCGGCAGCGGATCCAGCACCGGCGCCGGACCGGACCAGGCGAATCGCCGCATGGTGTCGGCCGGCAACACAGCGACCTCTGCGGGAGCGCGGTTGATCGCCGCTGCAACGGCCGGCCAGTCGCTCGGATAGCGCACCGACTCGACCTTTCCCCCTACACCCCAAGCCAAGTCGGGAAGCGACAGCAGCAGCGCGGCGCTGCACAACAGTGCCGCGGATGCGGGTCGCAACCAACGCCGCAACACCAGCACCGCGCCCGCTCCGGCCAGCGCATAGCCGGGCATCGCCAACGCGACCCACTTCTGCCCGTCTCGCAGCACGCCCAGGCCGGGCGCGGCATCGACCAGCGTGTGCAGCGCGGCCAGGCCCGGGCCGGTGGCCATCGCCGCGAGTATCAGCACCGATGCCATCGCCAGTATCAGCAACGGCAGCGCCATCCGGTGACGTGTCAGTGTGACGACTCCCGTCGCAACCACCGCGAGCAGCACGACTGCCGACAACACCGCGAAAAGCGTTGCCCGCGAGTATGGTACAGCCTCAGCGTTCCAGATGCCGCCCATGCTTGCCAGGCTGCCGAGTGTGCCCAGGCCCGGCTCGGCGCGTGCCGCGAAGGCGGCGATACCCGGAGCGCGAGCCCAGATATGGTCAGCCGACGACAAGCCGAGTGCGGCTGCGGTCAGCCAGGGCAGTGCCGCGATCACCGCGCCCACCAATGTGATTGCAAAGCATCGCCACCGGGAAAGGCCGGCACCCGGCGCCGCCACGCAGACCAACCCGACGGTGGCGGCAAGGATCAGCCCGGTCGGAGTCAGGCCGGCCAACGCGATCCAGAACGTCAGCCTGAAAATGCATGGCCACCAGCGACTCTCGACCGATCGCAGCGCCAGAGTCGTCG
>NZ_JBAPMI010000078.1:0-23658 GCF_049278535.1 Mycobacterium sp.
GGGAGGACCTGCCTTCCTTGCTGTCAGGAGTTCGCCAATGTCCGACTACACCAGCCCACTTTTCGCCGACCGGCACATCGGCCCGGACAGCGCCGCCATCGCGACAATGCTCGAGGGGTTGACTCGCTCGACGAACTCGCGCGCCGCGCCCTGCCTGCGGGGATTCTCGACGGATTGACCGACTCGGGCGCCGCACCCGGTCTGGACCGGTTGCCGCCGGCGGCCAGCGAGGCTGAGGCGCTGGCTGAGCTTCGGGCACTGGCCGATGAGAACACCGTCGCGGTGTCGATGATCGGGCAGGGCTACTACGACACCTACACACCGCCGGTGTTGCTCCGCAATATCCTGGAGAATCCGGCCTGGTACACGGCCTATACGCCGTACCAGCCGGAGATCAGCCAGGGCCGGCTGGAGGCGCTGCTGAACTTCCAGACCATGGTGGCCGACCTGACCGGCCTCGAGGTAGCCAACGCGTCGATGCTCGACGAGGGCACCGCGGCCGCCGAGGCGATGACGCTGATGCAACGCGCGGTGAAAGGTAACGCCAACCGGCTGGCCGTCGACGTCGACGTGTTCGCACAGACCGCGGCGATACTCGCCACCCGCGCCGAACCGTTGGGCATCGAGATCGTCACCGCCGACCTGCGCGACGGGCTGCCGGACGGGGAGTTCTTCGGCGTGATCGCTCAGTTGCCGGGCGCCAGCGGACGCCTCACCGACTGGTCGGCACTGGTGTCTGCGGCGCATGAGCGCGGCGCGCTGGTGGCGATCGGCGCCGACCTGCTTGCGCTGACGCTGATCACACCGCCGGGGGAGATCGGCGCCGACGTCGCATTCGGCAACACCCAACGTTTCGGTGTGCCAATGGGATTCGGCGGCCCGCACGCCGGATACCTAGTCGTGCACGCTCAACACGCCCGCCAGCTACCCGGCCGTCTGGTCGGCGTCTCGCAGGACGCCGACGGGTCGCCCGCCTACCGGCTGGCACTGCAGACGCGCGAGCAGCACATCCGCCGGGACAAGGCGACCAGCAATATCTGCACCGCTCAGGTGCTGCTTTCGGTGATGGCCGCAATGTATGCGAGCTACCACGGCGCCGACGGACTGGCCGGGATCGCCCAACGGGTTCATGGCCACGCCGAGACGATCGCCGCCGCGCTCGGCGATGCGTTGGTGCACGACAAGTACTTTGACACCGTCTTGATCCGGGTGCCCGGTCGCGCCGACGAGGTGGTCGCCGCGGCAAAGGCCAACAACATCAACCTGTGGCGGGTGAATGACGACCACGTCTCGGTGACCTGCGACGAGGTGACGACCGACGCCCACGTGGCAACCGTGCTGGACGCGTTCGGTGTCGCGGTCGCCAACGCCGCCTCCGCCGATATCGCGACGCGCACCTCGGAGTTCCTGACCCACCCCGCGTTCACCAAATACCGCACCGAGACGTCGATGATGCGGTATCTGCGCAGTCTGGCGGACAAGGATCTTGCGTTGGACCGCAGCATGATTCCGCTCGGCTCCTGCACGATGAAGCTCAATGCGGCCGCCGAGATGGAGTCGATCACCTGGCCGGAGTTCGCCCGCCAGCATCCCTTCGGGCCGGCATCCGACAGCCAGGGTCTGCGCAAGCTGATCGCCGATCTGGAGACCTGGCTGGTCCAGATGACCGGCTATGACGCGGTGTCGCTGCAACCCAACGCGGGATCGCAGGGGGAGTACGCCGGGCTGCTAGCCATCCACGCGTACCACACCAGCCGCGGCGAACCGCAGCGCGACGTGTGCCTGATCCCGTCCAGCGCGCACGGCACCAACGCCGCATCGGCGGCGTTGGCCGGCATGCGGGTAGTCGTGGTGGCCTGTAGGTCCAACGGCGACGTCGACCTCGACGACCTGCGCGCCAAGGTCATCGAGCATGCCGAGCGGCTGTCGACGCTGATGATCACCTACCCCTCGACGCATGGTGTGTACGAGCTGGACATCGCCGACATCTGTGCGGCCGTGCACGACGCCGGCGGCCAGGTCTACATCGACGGCGCCAACCTCAACGCGCTGGTCGGGCTGGCCCGGCCGGGCACGTTCGGCGGCGACGTCAGCCACCTGAACCTGCATAAGACGTTCTGCATCCCGCACGGCGGCGGCGGCCCGGGTGTCGGACCGGTGGCGGCGCGCTCGCACCTGGCGCAGTTCCTGCCGGGTCACCCGTTGGCTCCCGAACTCCCGTCCGGTCCGCCGGTGTCGTCGGCGCCCTACGGGTCGGCGTCCATCCTGCCGATCAGCTGGGCCTACATCCGGATGATGGGCGCACCCGGTCTGCGGGCCGCGTCGCTGACCGCGATCGCCTCGGCCAACTACATCGCCCGCCGGCTCGACGAGTACTACCCGGTGCTGTACACCGGCGAGAACGGCATGGTCGCCCACGAGTGCATTCTGGACTTGCGCCCGATCACCAAGTCGACCGGCGTAACCGTCGACGATGTGGCAAAGCGCTTGGCAGACTACGGTTTCCACGCGCCGACCATGAGCTTCCCGGTGGCAGGCACGCTGATGGTCGAGCCCACCGAGAGCGAAAGCCTGGCCGAGATAGACGCATTCTGCGATGCGATGATCGCCATCCGCGGCGAGATCGACAAGGTCGGCGCCGGCGAGTGGGCCGTGGACGACAATCCGCTGCGCGGCGCGCCGCACACCGCCGAGTGTCTACTGGTCGACAAGTGGGAGCACCCGTACACCCGCGAGGTGGCCGCATACCCGCTCGGGAAGGGTTTCCGGCCCAAGGTGTGGCCGCCGGTGCGCCGTATCGACGGCGCCTACGGCGACCGCAACCTGGTGTGCTCCTGCCCGCCGGTGGAGTCCTACGCCTGACGGGGCGGGCGGTCAGCTCAAGAAGTTGGTCACCGCGGTCGCCAGGTCGGGCGATGCCGACGTGGCGAGATTCTGGTAGCTGCCACCGGATAGCTTGGCGACGGCCTCCCAGGTTGCCCGGTCGGAGTCCGATCCGAAGTCGATGACGTTGACCGCGACCGGCTTGGCCGGGTCGGCGCTCTGCTTGATGAATTCCTGCAGGCCCTCGCCGCCGAGGCTTTGGTCGGTGTGCGGCCCGGCCGTGATCACCAACACCGAATTGGTCTGTCCGGCATGGAAATTGGCCTGCGCATTCTGATAGATCAGCCGCAGTGTGGTGAAGGAAACCGCCCCGCCGGACGACGCATGCTGTCGATCCAGCGCCGCAGTCAACGCCTCGGACCGCGGCTTGCCGTCGACCTGATCGCTCAGCGGGCCCGCCGACACCTCCGAGCGACCCTCCTTGCCGTCGAAGGTCCACAGACCGATGACGGCATTCGGGGCCAGTGACTTGATCCGGTCTTCGAGCGCGCCGACGACGTTGCCCAGCCGGGTCTTGTCGCCCTCTTCGGTGACCATCGACTGCTCGAGCATGATGATTGTCGCCGGTGCGCTCGCCGGCGCGGACACGGTGTTGGCCAGGGCTGCGCGTGTCCCGTCGTCACCGACGGACAGCGTCGACGGCAGCGCGGGGAAGCTGGTGACATCGCTCTTGGGCGGCTTGGTGCCCTCGGCACGGAAACCGGCCTTGGCCAACTCGCCCAGCTGATCGGGTTTGCGCATGAACCGGGCGAATTCACTGGCCGCGGTGACCTGTTCCTGCGACAGCCAAGACCCGCTGAGCAGCACGGTGGGGTAGTCGGCGACGGCGGCCGCACCCGGCGGAAGCCAGGAGCTCAGCGAGCCGCCGGCATCGGGCAGCGTCTGACCTCGAGCAAACAGCTGCTGTTCGGTCGTGACCACCGCATGCACCGGCGCGGTCGCCGCATCGCCGGATTTCAGTAGCGCTTTCATCGCCTCGTCCAGCGAATTGTCGGCGAGCTTGGGTTGCCCGCCGATAAGCGTGCGCACCGCGCCGCTGCCGTCGGTCGGTGGCGCACCCGGCGGTACGGATGCTGCCGCCACCGCCTCGCCGGCGAGGAACGCGGCGTCGCTGTTACCGCTGAGCGGCAGCGCCAGACGCAGCGAACCCCAGGACGGCAACTTCACATCCGCCAGCGAGTCCGGCTTGGTCTGCAAATCGGGCAGCGTCGACCACTTCTGGTCGCCGAGCGCCTTTTGAAGTTCGGGTCGTACCGCGAGCACCACCGGGGACGTGACCAGCGACCTGCTGTCGGTGACCGTCTCCTTACCGGTCGCGGCGGTGAGACGCGCGGCTGATACCGAGCTGCCGGGGATCCACAGCGCAGGTCGCTGGCCCAGCTCTGCGGGCCATTTCCCGATGAACCCGTCGACGACGGCGTCAGAGCCGGCGGATTTGACGCCGATGGCGACGCAGTGGTCGCCGACCGGCGCGGCAATGCCGTTGAAGCGTTCGGCGAGATGCTGTACCTGGTCGGAGATCGACGGATCGGCGATGACCGCGACCGGCTGCTTGTCGCCGACACATCGCGCGCTGTGCGAACGGTTGGACAACGCATCGCCGAAGAAGCGCCACAGGATGATCACGCCCACGACGACGACCACCGCAATCAGGGCCGAGACCACTCCGATGCTGACACCACGCCGCCCCGCTTCGTTGCGATGACCGCCGCCGAAATCAGGGAGGCCTCGGTGGCCGCCGGTCTGCGACGGCGGGGGCGGCCCTTGGTCGCGTCGCGGGAAGCCGGGGAAGTCGTCCGGCGGATCGATGTCGACCGGGGGCAGGTCCGGCTCGGGCCGCTCCGGGGGAGCGAATTCGCCGAAGTCATCGCGGTGATCATCGGCGGGCTCGTCGAAGTCGAAAAACCCGGGGCCGTCGGCGAAGTCGTCGTGGAAATCGTCTGGCGGGCGGCGCGGATAGCGCGGTGCCGAGAACGAATCATCAAAGGGAGGTTCCTCCGCGGGAGGATCCTCGGGCTCGTGGTAGCCACCGGCATCCTCGACGTCCTCGGGCTGGGAGACGTCGTCGGAAGGCTCGTTGATCGGCTCGTCGTCGGGCGCTCGGTGCCTACCCATGCCGGTCCTCTCCTGGGCGCCGGAGGTGCCTGCAACGTCTAGTCATTGGGGTGGTCGATATTCCCCGCACAGACGTCACTCATGAGCGCGGGCCTTGAACTCGCGGCGGCGCCGATGCAGGATCGGCTCGGTGTAGCCACTGGGCTGCTGCGCGCCGTGCAGAATCAGCTCCTGGGCGGCCAGGAAGGCGATGCTGTCGTCGAAGTTGGGTGCCATGGGCAGGTATCCGGAGTCCCCGGCATTCTGCTCGTCCACCAACGGAGCCATCCGCTCCAGGCTAGCGCGCACATCCTCTTCGGTGATGACGCCATGCCGCAGCCAGTTGGCCAGTAGCTGACTGGAAATCCGCAGCGTGGCACGGTCTTCCATCAAAGCGACGTCGTGAATGTCGGGCACCTTCGAGCAGCCGACACCCGCGTCGATCCAGCGCACTACATAACCCAGGATCGACTGGCAGTTGTTGTCGACCTCCTCGCGGATCTCCTCCGGAGCCCAGGCCAGTTCCTTGGCCAGCGGGACCGTCAACAGCTCGTCGATGGTGGCCCGCTTCTTGCCTTCGAGTTCTTCCTGAACGGCGGCCACATCCACGTAGTGGTAGTGCATGGCGTGCAGCGTGGCCGCTGTCGGCGAGGGCACCCACGCGGTGGTGGCGCCGGCCTTAGGTTGGCCGATCTTCTGCTCCATCATGTCGGCCATCAACTCCGTCATGGCCCACATACCCTTGCCGATCTGCGCCCTGCCCTTGAAGCCGGCGGCCAGGCCGGTGTCGACGTTGTTGTCCTCGTAGGCCTTGATCCAGGTCGTGCTCTTCATCGCACCCTTGCGGATCATCGGGCCCGCTTCCATCGAGGTGTGTATTTCGTCGCCGGTGCGGTCCAGGAAGCCGGTGTTGATGAACACCACGCGGTCGGCAGCGGCCTTGATGCACGCCTTGAGGTTGACGGTGGTGCGGCGTTCCTCGTCCATGATGCCGACCTTCAGCGTGCCCTGCGGCAGGCCGAGGACGTCCTCGACGCGGCTGAACAGCTCGCAGGTGAACGCAACCTCGTCCGGCCCGTGCATCTTGGGCTTGACGATGTAGATGGACCCGGTGCGGCTGTTGGTCAGCGGCCCGTTGCCGTCGCCGGTCTTCAGGCCGTGGATCGCGGTCAGGCCGGTGAACAGCGCATCCTGGATGCCTTCGAACACCTCGTTGCCCTCGGCGTCGACGATGGCGTCGTTGGTCATCAGGTGGCCGACGTTGCGGACGAACAGCAGGCTGCGGCCGGGCAGCGTCAGCTCGCCGCCGTCGGGCGTCTTGTAGGTGCGGTCCTGGTTGAGCACCCGGTGGATGGTCTTACCGCCCTTGTCGACCTCCTCGGACAGGTCACCTTTGTTCAGCCCGAGCCAGTTGCGGTAGCCCAGCACCTTGTCATCGGCGTCGACGGCGGCCACCGAGTCCTCGAAGTCCATGATCGTGGTGATCGCCGACTCCAGGACCACGTCTTTGATGCCGGCGGCATCGGTCTTGCCGATCGGCGATTCCGGGTCGACCAGGATCTCGATGTGCAGCCCGTGGTTTACCAGCAGCACCGACCAGTCGGGGGAGCCGAGTTCGCCGGTGTAGCCGATGAACTTCTCGGGGCTGGCCAGTCCGACCATTCCGTCGCCGGCCTCCACCTGCAGTTGGCCATCCTCGACGCTGAGCCCCGTCGCATCGGACCAGGAGCCCGACGACAGCGGGGCCGCCTCGTCGAGGAACTTGCGCGCATAGGCGATGACTTTGTCGCCGCGGACCCGGTTGTAGCTGGTGCCTTTGTCGGCGCCGTCGCTTTCGGGGATCACATCGGTGCCATACAGCGCGTCGTACAGCGACCCCCAGCGGGCGTTGGCAGCATTGAGCGCAAACCGCGCGTTGAGGACGGGCACCACGAGCTGCGGGCCGGCTGTCGTGGTGATCTCGTCGTCGACGCCCGCGGTGGTGATGGTGAAGTCAGCGGGTTCTGGTTGCAGATAACCGATTTCGGTGAGGAATTGGCGGTACGCCTCGGGGTCGAGCGGCTCTATGACGTGCTGCCGGTGATACTTGTCGATCTGCGCCTGCAACTGGTCACGACGCGCGAGCAGGTCCTGGTTCTGCGGCTGCAGATCAGTGACCACCTTGTCGACACCCGCCCAGAAGCTGTCCGGATCTATCTCGGTGCCGGGCAAAGCCTCGGTGTTGACGAAGTCATGCAGCACCTTGGCGACGCGCAGGTTCCCCACCGACACGCGTTCAGTCATCATTTCCCTCCGCACTTACCTATCGAAATCAGTTCTCAGCCTACCGGCCAGCAGCCCGACTACCTGCAACCGGCGGCCTGCAGCAGCAGGTCACACCGTGCCAGCAGCGCTGCCCGCAGGGGCCTGGCGCGCGTCGCGATGGCTTTCTGGCAACGCACGTATTCGGCGCGGCCCGCCGCATCCTCGACGGGGATGGGCTGGTACCCGTATGCCCTCAGGTCGTACGGGCTGGCCCGCATGTCGACTTCGCGAGCTGCCGCAGCGAGTTCCAGGCAGTCGAGCAGCATCTCGGACTCGATCAACGGGCTCAACTTGTAGGACCATTTGTACAGGTCCATGTTGGCGTGCAGGCAACCGGGCTGCTCCCAATCCTGCTGCGCGGCACGGCTGGGCAAGCCGGCGTTGCGGGGCGCGGCCTCGGGGCTGAAGAAGCGGAACGCGTCGAAGTGGCTGCACCGCAACGGCCCGGCAAGCTCGGCCTCGACCACGGTGTCGGTGCCCGCGGCGCCCAGTCGCAGTGGCACACGGTCATGGCGCACGGCATCGCTGCGGTAGACCATCGCCCATTCGTGCAGTCCGAAGCAATTCAGCTGGGCGGGCCGCTCGGCGGTCGCCCGCAACAGGCCAGACACGAACGAGATGGTCTCCACCCGGCTACGCAGGAATACGTCGCTCACTGTGACACCAGGGACCTCGACGGTGTAGCCGCGACGACCTCGGTATCGACGAATGGCTTCGTCCCCGGCCAACCGCACCCCGTAGCCGGGGTGCCAGCAGCGCAGTTGCCGCGGACGCAGGCTGTAGTAGCTGAACAGGAAGTCCCACACCGGATGCGGCTCGCCGACCTGTGCCCGCCTGGCGTGCGGGGCAACGAATCTCTCGACGCGCGCGGCATATTCGTCGGCGCGGGCCACCCATTGCACAGCATCGAGCCCGACGCCGGTATCAGGCACGCTGCGTCCCGTCGCGCACGACACCGACCAGATCCCGCACCAGATCCTCCAGCGCCACCATGGCCACCACCGCTCCATCGCGGCTGGTGACCAACGCGAGGTGACTGTTGCTGCGGCGCATCCGCGATAGCGCCTCGGGAACCGTCAGCGATTCCGAAACCCGGGGCAGCGAACGGACTCTGGCCAGGTCGATCACGGCGTGTGGCTCGCCCGCCTGCGACAGCACATCCTTGATGTGCAGGTAGCCAAGAAATTTGTGGTCGACGCCGACCACCGGGAACCGCGAATAACCGGTTGCGGCCAAAGCCTTTTCCACCACCCCGACCGCGGGACCGGTCCCGGCCGCAGCCACCGGCACGGCGTGGATCTTGCTGACGGGCACCGCTACATCGGCGACGGTGCGGTTGCGGATCTGCAGCGCCCGGGTGAGCCTGGTGTGCTCCTCAGGATCGAGCAGACCTTCCGACACCGATTCGGCGATCATCTCGCTGAGCTCGACCGTGGAGACCGCGACGTCGAGCTCGTCGCGAGGCTGCACCCGCAGCGCCCGCAGCGTCAGACCGGTGCACCAGTTGTAGAACGTCAAGATCGGCCGGACGGCCCGCACGTAGGCCAGATAGGCCGGGATCAACAACATCGCCGCCCGCTCCGGGCCAGCGATGGCGATGTTCTTCGGGACCATCTCACCGAGCAACACATGCAGCGTCACCACGATCGCCAGCGCCACCATGAACGACACGGTGTGCAGCACTGCCGGCGAGACGCCGACCAAGTCGAACGGCCGCTGCAGCAGGTCGGCGACGGCAGGCTCGCCCAGCCGTCCCAGCAGTAGCGAAGCGATGGTGATGCCCAGCTGTGCTCCCGCGAACATCAGCGGAAGCTGCTCGCCGGCCCGCAGCGCGGTGACCGCGCTTGCTCTGCCTTGTTCGGCCAACGCCTCCAAGCGATCCCGTCGCGCGGAGATCAGCGAAAACTCCGCGGCCACGAAAAACGCGTTCGCGCCGACCAACAAGATGGTCGCCAGCAACTCGAGCAGATCACCCATCAGCGACCTCGCAGGGCGGCGGAATCGGCGCGGTCCGGCAGCCGGGTCAGCTCGAGCAGGTCGATGCGGCGGCCGTCCATCCGCAGCACCCTGGCCCGCCAGACAGACGTGTGCGGCATGCCGTCATGCTCGTATCCGCTCAGCTGCACCTCGTCGCCGATGACCGGAATGCGACCCAGCTGCTCCAGAACCAGCCCGCCGATCGTCTCGTATTCGCCTTCGGGGGCGTGATAGCCGGTCGCCGTTGCCACCTCGTCGATGCGCAGCAGGCCCGACACCCGCCAGCTGTCGCCCGCCGAGACGACGTCCGGTGTGGCGTCGTCATGTTCGTCCCGTACGTCGCCGACGATCTCCTCGACCAGATCCTCGGCGGTCACCATGCCCGCCGTGCCGCCGTACTCGTCGACGACCATGGCGGTCTGCAAGGCGTTGGCGCGGAGCTGTCCCATCAGCGCGTCGCCGTCCAAGGTGGACGGCACTGTCGCGACCGGCTGTGCGACGGCGGTGACCAGCGTCAGCTCCCGCTCGTCGTGCGGCACTCCGAAAACCTGCTTCACGTGCACGATTCCGACTGTCTCGTCGAGGTCGCCATCGACGACAGGGAATCGAGAGAAGCCGCTCTCAGTGGCAGCCTCGACAAGATCCGCGACGGTGTTATCAACTTGCAGCGCAACAATTTTCGACCGGGGGGTCATCAGCTCCTCGGCGGTAAGCTCACCGAACTGCAACGAACGGTCCAGCAGCGCCGCGGTGGTGGGATCCAGCGAGCCGTTGCGAGCCGAATTGCGCACCAGCGACACCAGTTCCTGCGCCGAACGGGCCGACCGCAGTTCATTGGCGGGCTCGACGCCAAGCTTGCGCAGAACCCAGTTCGCCACGCCGTTTGTCACCCGGATCGGCCAGGTCATGAACCAGGAAAACAGCAATTGCATCCCGGCAACCGCCCGTGCGGTCGGAATGGGCCGGGCCACGGCGAGGTTCTTCGGAACCAGTTCACCGAAGATCATCGACAGTGATGTGACGACCAACAGGGTCAAAAAGGCGATCAGCGCAGTGGCCACCCGGTCGGGCACGCCCAGCGCATCCATCGCCGGGTGCGGCAGTTGGGCGACCAGTGGTTCGGTCAGGTACCCGGTGATCAGCGTGGTGATCGAAATGCCCAGCTGGGCTCCGGACAGCTGGAACGACAGGGTGTGGTGGGCCCGGCGTACCCAGCGGTCCCGGCGACCGCCGGCGCGGGCGTTGGCCTCGACGGTGCTGCGTTCGAGGGTGGTGAACGAGAATTCAGCCGCGACGAACAATGCGGTGCCGGCTGTGAGGATCACGATGGCCAGCAGGCTGAGCAGGATCCCGATGAGATTCATCGAGGCCACCTGCTGGAAGGAGGCTCCTCGGAGTCGGCGTCACACACGCCCGACGGCGCGGGTGCCTGCGGCACGGGGACCCCTTCTTCGACGTAACCACGGATGACGTGACCTCCGATGGTAGCGAAGGCGCGACGCGCCCGAGCCGTCGTTGCCACGCCGACACGCCTGTCAACCGTGCGGCTTACCACCCGAGCGGCAGCGGATGGCCTTCGGCAAAGCCCGCCGCGGACTGCACGCCGACCATCACCCGGTCGTGCAACTCGGCCAGCGTCGACGCACCGACATAGGTACAGGTGCTGCGCACGCCGGAGGTGATGTGGTCGAGCAGGTCCTCGACACCGCCGCGGGCGGGGTCCAGCCCCATCCGCGACGTCGAGATTCCTTCCTCGAACAACGCCTTGCGGGCCCGCTCGAACGCGCTGTCGGCCGCGGTTCGGGCGACCACCGCGCGCTTGGACGCCATGCCATAGCTCTCTTTGAACGGCCGGTTGTCGCGGTCACGCATCAGGTCGCCGGGCGACTCGTACGTGCCTGCGAACCAAGATCCGATCATCACGTTGGACGCGCCGGCCGCCAGCGCCAGGGCGACGTCACGCGGGTGACGCACCCCGCCGTCGGCCCACACGTGTGCACCGAGCTGCTTTGCCGCGGAGGCACATTCGAGCACAGCGGAGAACTGGGGCCGACCGACACCGGTCATCATGCGGGTGGTGCACATCGCGCCCGGGCCCACCCCGACCTTGACGATCGACGCGCCGGCGTTGACCAGATCTCGGGTGCCTTCCGCCGACACCACGTTGCCGGCGACCAGCGGCACCCCCAGGTCCAGCGACGCGATCGCCTTAATCGTGTCCATCGCCTTGACCTGGTGCCCATGGGCGGTGTCGACAACAACCAGGTCCACGCCGGCCTCGATCAGGGCCTGCGCCTTGGCGACCACGTCGCCGTTGATGCCGACCGCGGCGCCGATGCGCAGCCGGCCTCTCGCGTCGACGGCCGGCGAGTAGATCCCGGCACGGATCGCGCCGGTCCGGGTGAGCACCCCGGCCAGCGTGCCGTCTGCGCCGGTAAGCACCGCGACATCGACCGGTGCATGCTCGAGAAGCTCGAAAACTTCGCGCGGATCGGTTCCCACCGGGGCACTGGCGAAGTCGGTGATCGCGATATCGCGAACCCGCGCGAAGCGGTCGACTCCGTCGCAGCAAGATTCGGTGACCAGTCCGATCGGGCGTCCCTCAAACACCACGACCGCGGCCCCATGCGCGCGCTTGGAGATCAGCGCCAGCGCGTCGGACACCGAATCCTCCGGCGCCAGCACCACCGGGGTGTCGACGACCAGGTCCCGGCTTTTGACGAAATCCACCGTCTGCTGCACCGCGGTGATCGGAAGGTCTTGCGGCAGAACGACAATCCCGCCGCGGCGGGCTATCGTCTCGGCCATCCGCCGACCGGCGACCGCGGTCATGTTTGCCACCACCACCGGGATAGTGGTTCCCGAGCCGTCGTTGGTGGACAAGTCGACGTCGAAGCGTGACGCCACATCCGAGTGGTTCGGCACGATGAAGACGTCGTTGTACGTCAGGTCATACGCGGGCTGGTGCCCCTCGAGAAACCTCATCGGTATCGGTGTATCCGCTGCTTGGCCCCGCTAGGCCGGCACTTCGCTGCGGTCCCCGCTCCAGAGGGTGTGGAATTTCTTGCCCGGTTCCTCATCAATCCGTCCGTAAGTGTGTGCGCCGAAGAAGTCCCGCAGGCCCTGGGTGAGCGCGGCGGGCAGCCGCTCGGTGCGCAGTGCGTCGTAGTAGGACAACGCAGAGGCGAAGCCTGGGATGGGGATACCCAATTGAGTGGCCGTCACAACGACACGACGCCAGCTGTCGACGCCCGCTTCGATCGCGCTGCGGAAATACGGCGCGGCGATCAACGTGGGTAGGTCGGGATTCTCGTCGTACGCCTCTTTGATCCGGTTCAAGAACTTCGCGCGGATGATGCACCCGCCGCGCCAGATGGTGGCCATGTCCCCAAGGGTGATGCCCCAGTCGTATTCGGCGCTGCCGGCTTGAATCTGGTTGAATCCCTGCGCGTAGGCGATGATCTTCGATGCGTACAGCGCCTTGCTCACGTCGTCGATGAACTGCTTGGCATCACCGGGCTTGGCGCCCAAGTCGCCCGACGCCAGCCCGGTGGTGGCTTTGCGCTGCGGCACCGATCCGGACAACGCGCGGGCAAACACGGCCTCGGCGATACCTGTCACCGGCACACCGAGGTCCAGCGCCGATTTCACCGTCCAGCGCCCGGTGCCCTTCTGCTCGGCCTCGTCGACGATGACGTCGACGAGCGGCTTGCCGGTCCTGCCGTCGGTCTGGCGCAGCACCTCCGCGGTGATCTCGATGAGGAAGCTGTCCAGGTCGCCTTTGTTCCACTCGGCGAATACGTCGGCGATCTCCGGTGCGGTCTTGCCGAGCCCGTCGCGCAGCAGCTGGTAGGCCTCGCCGATCAGCTGCATGTCGGAGTACTCGATGCCGTTGTGCACCATCTTGACGAAGTGCCCGGCGCCGTCGGGACCGATGTGCGTGCAGCACGGCACGCCGTCGACGTGCGCGGAGATTTCTTCGAGCAGCGGGCCCAGCGACTTGTACGACTCGGCCGGGCCTCCCGGCATGATCGACGGTCCCTTCAGCGCGCCCTCTTCGCCGCCGGAGATGCCGGCCCCGACGAAGTGCAGACCACGTTCGCTGATGGCTTTTTCGCGGCGGATGGTGTCGGTGTAGAGGGCGTTGCCGCCGTCGATGATGATGTCGCCCTCTTCCATCGCGTCGGCGAGTTCGTTGATCACGGCGTCGGTCGGGTCACCTGCCTTGACCATGATGATCACCCGCCGCGGCTTCTCCAGCGCGTCCAGGAATTCTTCGATGGTCTCCGACCGGACGAACTTGCCCTCATCGCCGTGCTCTTTGAGTAGCGCGTCGGTCTTGGCGATCGACCGGTTGTGCAGCGCCACGGTATAGCCGTGGTTGGCGAAGTTGCGGGCAAGGTTCGAGCCCATCACGGCCAGGCCCGTGACGCCGATCTGTGCGGTCCCGGTCTTCGATTCCGACGAGCTCATGTGTGCGCCTCTCGCTTCGTGACTGATGCAAGCCCTGCACCGAACACTGTGGCACAGCGGGATTCAAGTACCTGCAAAGTATCGCCAAAGCGCGGTCATTGCCCGGTTGCCGGGTTAGGCAGCGGTGAACAGCCGGTGCAGTTCGGTGAGCCAGGGGATAGCCAGCGCGACGGTGGGCACGACCAGCACCGCAGCGGCGGCAAGGTAGGCGGCCGTCGACACCCACAGGCTGTTGCCGCTGCCGGACAGCCGTCGTACCCGCAACAGGGTGTGCGTCCCGCCGGCCGCTAACGCCCCGGACGGCGTGCGGCCCGACGCGCACGTCACCAGGGCGCGGGCCAGGGGAGCGCGGCCGGCTACTCGCACCGCGGCGTCGTCGGCCAGCAACTCGGCCAACAGCCGCACCGCATCCAAAGCACTTGCGCTGCGGACAAATCGGGGGAATGCGGCGTGCGCCGCGGTGAACGCCTCGAGCACAAGATCGTGTCGTGCGCGCAGATGGGCACGCTCGTGGCTCAGGATCGCGGCGACTTCGGACTCGGTGAGCGAGTCCAGCGTGCCCTCGCTGACCACCACGCGACCGCGAGCCCCGGGCAGGCAGTAGGCCAGCGGCTGTGCCACTGCCAGCACCCGCAGGTCGCGACCCCGGGGGCAGGCTCGCGCGGAAACCGCATCGCTCGACAAGCCGAGCAGATCAACCAACATCCGG
Source organism: Mycobacterium sp. (assembly GCF_049278535.1). GTDB lineage: Bacteria > Actinomycetota > Actinomycetes > Mycobacteriales > Mycobacteriaceae > Mycobacterium. The sequence goes on from NZ_JBAPMI010000078.1 coordinate 14,441, forward strand.
TGATGGGCCCGCCGCCGTCGCGTCGAGATGGCCACCCGAATGACGGCAACCACCAGCCGTGCGCCGATGAGCAGGGTGAGCGCGAAGACCCCGACGTCAAGAAGCCACAGTGGCCAGCCGAGCCGACCGATTTCGGCGGCGGGACTGGCGGTCGGCCGCCCGTCGGCTCCCGGCACGAATAACCGGCTGGCGATCGCGATGCCGGCGCTGAACGCAGACAGCACCGCGGCAACGGCAATCGCCTGCCAGAGCACCATCGCTGCGCGGGGGGCGCGCAGCGGCCAGGTCGCGCGTGCCAAGAGAGCCGGGACCGGGCCGACCAGCATCACCGCAAGAGTGGTGAAGGCTAGCCCGGACACCTTTGCAGTCTCCCTCAGTCCTCGGGTCGAGCGCCACCAGGCGGCGCAGTCCGATGACCCGATTCCAGTTCATCTAGCGCACGCCGAAGCGCCTCCGCTTCGTCGGCACCGACCCGCTCTACGAAATGCACCAGCGCGGCCCGCCGGCCGCCGGTGTCGGCGGCCTGATCCAGCGCGTCGACCATCAGCCCCGCGACCAGCTCGTCACGTCCGTGAACGGGCGCATACCGGTGTGCACGATCGTCGCGGATTTGAGAGACGAGATTCTTCTTGGCCAGCCGCTGCAGCACGGTCATCACCGTGGTGTAGGCGAGGTCACGCTGCTCAGACAGCGCTTCGTGCACCTGACGGACCGTTTGCGGATGCGGAGCAGACCACAGATGGTCCATCACGGCGCGCTCGAGATCCCCGAGGCGCGTCAGCTTAGCCATGTTCGCTCATCTCCTTGGCAATGCCGTCAGCGTACTCGTGCTTACTACCGACGGTCGTACCTCTCGTGCCGCCGCGACCCAGCCACACTCGAATGTCGTGGTCTTGGTCGCCTTTGTGGGAAAGTGCCCACAGAATACAACCCCTACGTATGGTTAGGCTAACCTCATAAAAGGAGGTAGCCCGTGACGATACTGATCGACGACCCGCTCATCGCGGCGATGGCCATTGACCGCGTGCTGCCACTGCATGAGTCCGCCCGTCGGCTGCGCGAGCTGTATCCGCAGTGCCCGCGGGTTTACGGTGTCGCGGTGGTGGGCGATGTATCGGTCCGCCGGTGGTGGCCGCTGACGTCGGCGCTTAGCACCGATCGCTTGCAAACCATGTTCGATGCGGCAGCGGCCGACATGGATCGCCGCAGTGCCGCAAGGCAATTGGCGGCGACGCTGGTGCACACCGTGATCGGTCGGGTTGTCGCGCTAGTGGTACTAGAGGCCAGGGCGTGGGATACCGGGCTGGAAAACCTCTGGGTTCACGTCGACTCCGACGGCGTCATCGACTGGGCCGGTGTGGTCGACCCGACAGTGCGAGTGTTACCCGACGACCCGTACGCCGCCGACAGCGACGGCGTGGTGCGCCTGCCGAGCGAGGCCGCGCTGACGACCTGGGTCGCCCACCGCTGCCACCGCACTCTGGCGCCGTTGTTCGCCAAATTGCATCACGTCAGCGGCGGTGCACTGTCCGTCGCGGCGATGTGGCACATCGTGGGGTCGATGGTGGTGGCCGCCGCGACCCAAGCGCCGCAGCTCGCCGGCATAGACGAACTGGTCGCGATGCGCCGCGGTCAGGCCGTGCTCGACGCGCTGGTCGGCTTCGGCCTGCCGGTACGGGGAGTATCGGCGGCCCACGTGAGGACCCGGGCAACCCCTTGCGAAATTAGGGCAGCCTTGCCTATGCTTCTGGCATCGAGCGATAGATGACCGTGACGGAGTCCTGAGGGCTGCAGTGACCCCCGGTCGGTTCGATCGGCGAGCCCCGTGCATTAACGCAAGGGGCTCGCCTGTATCTGGGAGACGCTTCGACCGCAGCCGTTGGGCGTCAGTCCTTGATGAAGTGGTACATCCGGTAGGACACCCGCCCGCGCTGCAATTCCTTGTACATCAGCGTGTCGGGCGCCCCCGCGAACAACTTGCCGAAGGGGCGCAGGAACACCGGCAAACGGCTGCCGACCAGTTCGAGGTACCGGCCCGAGTTGTTGTCCAGCCCGCGCAGCACGTCGTGGCTGATGTCGCGCTTGGACTCCATCCGCATGGGCAAGCCGGCCAGTGCCGCGTCCCACACGTCGTACTCAAGGAATCCGCGGAAGTCGACGTAGAGGAAATGCCCGCCCGGCCGCAGTACCCGAACCATCTCGGCGAGGAAGCGGTCGAAGTGCGGGTAGCCGTGCGAGGCCTCGACGTTGAGCACCGCGTCGAAGGACTCATCGGGGAACGGCAGGTCCTCGGCGTCGCCGTGCACGAAATCCAGCCCCGGCAGGTCGTAGCGACGTTTGGCGAATGCGATGCCGTCGGGGTTGAAGTCCAACCCGGTGTATGAGGCCGGGTGCAGCGTCTTCATCAGGTACGCGCCGCCGCCGCCGTGACCGCAGCTGGGCTCCAGCACTTTCTTACCGCCGAGATCGGTTTGGGTCGCCGTGCGGTGATAGAGCTGAATGCAGAACCGGTTGGGCTCATCCTCAGGGGCCAACGGCAGACCCATCGGGGGATCCTCTTCATAGCCCCAGTTGAGGAAGACGACGTCGTCTTGATCCCATCTGCGGGTGACAAAGGGATACCAGTATTTGTTCATGGCTTTCTTGAACCATGCATAACTGCCAAGGGGCTTCACGTACTGCCTGAGGGCGCCTGTCACAGCGGCGAGTATGCCAGTGCGCTACACAAGACAGTGGTCCGCCACGGCTAGCAACTCGGAATCGAGCAATGGCTCGTCGGTGCGCCGGCGCAACATCACCCGCGCACCCTTCGCCGGCACGGTTGCCACACCACGCCACCGGGCCTTTTCGCCCGGCGCATCGGTTGGCACGAGAAGGAATTCGCGAAGTAGCATGCGCAGGACGACGTCCGACTCCATGTTGGCGAACGCCGCACCGACGCAACGGTTGACGCCGCCACCGAAGGGCATCCAGGCGGTGGGCTTGCCGGCCGAGCCCAGGTAGCGGTCCGGGTTGAACGACGCCGCGTCCGGGAAATGTTCTTCCGAGTTGTGAGCCAGGTTGATGCTGATGATGATGTTGGTGTCCTCTGGTAGGACCCACTCTCCCAACCGGATTCGCTTCTTGGTGCGCCGCGTCGTGCCGTCGAGCACCGGCCGGGTGCGCTGCACTTCCCAGATCGTGGCCTGCCGCAACTCGGATCCGCCCGCCTCGGCTTCCTCGGCCAGCCGCTGACACAGTTCCGGCTGCCTGCTCAACCGTTCCAACGCCCATGCCAGCGACGAAGCGGTTGTCTCGTGGCCGGAACCCAGCAGGGTCAGCAACTCGTCGGCGATGTGCTCGTCGGAAATCGGCTCGCCGTTTTCGTAGCGGGCCTGCAGCAGCAGCGCGAGCACGTCGTTGCGCTCTCCGATGGCCGAATCGGCCCGCGCTTCGGCGATCAGCGAGGCGATGACGGCGTCGAACCGGCGCCGCTTCTTCATGTACCGCCTCCACGGACTCCAGGGGCCCAGGTCGCGCCGCAAGATCGGCGGGCTCACAACGAGCAGGGAGCCCATCGTGACCATCGCCGGCACCGTTTCCCGAAGTTCTTCCAGCGCAGCGCCTTCGGCGCCGAAAACGGTGCGCAGGATCACACCGACGGTGATCCGCAGCATCGGCTCCAGCGTTTCGAACTCCTGGCCTTCGGTCCAGGTCGCGGTCTCGCGCGCCACTTCTTCTTCGATGATGCGGTCGTAGCTGCGCATCCGCTTACCGTGAAAAGCCGGCGCCAGCAGTTTGCGCCGCTCCCGGTGCTCGTTGCCGGCAAGGCTGAATGTCGAGCCCGGACCGAACGCTTCGCCGATCGACCCGGCCCCCGACGCTGCCCGTTCGATCAGCTCGGTGCCAGTGTTGAACAGCTCTTTGGCCAGGACCGGGTCTTTGATGACCACCGCATGGTTGTTCTTCGGCAGGTTTACTCTCACCACGTCGCTGCCATATCGACGGGAGACGGCGGCAAACATCGCGTGGTTCGATACCAGGAAAGTGGCGGTTTGAATGAGCTTCGGAAGCCGCGGGCCCGGCGGCAGCCGCACCGGGTCGGTGGTCGCCGTTACCATCGTTCTCCTCCAAGTTCGGCTCGATGGAGTTTTACGTTCTAAAATAATGGTTTCCTAGAGATAGCATACCGTAGCGCGGGCTACAACCTGTAAAGCATTCATACATTCGCAGCAGATTGGGATTTGGATACATGCAGCCACTGCCAGAAGCGCCGTTTGACAAGGAACTAGGGCTGGCATTCACCGAAATCGGCCCCGATTGCACGCGCGGTCAACTGGAGGTTGCGCCCAAGCTCTACCAACCGATGGGCATCGTGCATGGCGGCGTCTACTGCTCGATGGTGGAGAGTTTGGCCAGCGTGGCGGCTTACACCTGGGTAGCCGCCAACCACGGAGGCTCAGTCGTCGGCGTCAACAACAACACCGACTTCCTGCGCGCGATCAGCAGCGGGACGGTTTACGGCCATGCCACCCCGGTGCATCGCGGGCGGCGTCAGCAGCTATGGATAGTCACCATCGTCGACTCCGACGACCGGTTGGTGGCCCGCGGTCAGGTGCGGCTGCAAAACCTCGAAGCCGAGCCCGGCTAGCCTCGCGGGCTAACTGGCGGCCTTCGCCGCCTCGCCCTCATGAGCCTCGGCCGCCAACACCGCCAGCTGTTCGAGCCGCGTACGGGCGAAGGCCTGCTGCTCGGTGATCGTGAGCTGGCCGCGCCGTCCGCTCATGAACGTCACCATCCACGACAACACCGTGGTGACCTTGTTCTTGAACCCGATCAAATACACCAGGTGCAGCAGCAGCCAGGCGAACCAGCCGATCACGCCGCCGAACTCGAGCGGACCGACTTTCACCACGGCGGAGAACCGCGACACCGCGGCCATTGAACCCTTGTCGAAGTACTGGAACGGCTCCCGCTGCGACGGGTCGGCGCCGGCCAACTCGGCCTTGATCGTGCTCGCGGCGTACTTGCCGCCCTGGATGGCGCCCTGCGCAACGCCGGGCACGCCATCGACCGCGGCCATGTCGCCAACGACAAACACGTTGGGGTGGCCGGGAATTGACAAGTCGGGCAATACCTTCACCCGGCCCGCGCGGTCGAGTTCGACGCCCGACTGGCGGGCCAGGTCCCGGCCCAGCGGACTCGCTGAGACTCCGGCCGACCACACCTTGCAGGCCGATTCGATACGACGGGTGGTGCCGTCGGAATCCTTGACCGTGATGCCGTCGCGGTCCACGTCGGTGACCATTGCCCCGAGCTGAATTTCGACGCCCATCTTCTCCAGCCGCGCGGCCGCCTTCTTGCCGAGCTTCTCGCCCATCGGGGGCAGCACGGCCGGCGCTGCGTCCAGCAAGATCACGCGCGCCTTGGTCGGATCGATGTGGCGGTAAGCGCCTTTCAGGGTGAAGTCGGCGAGTTCTGCAATCTGGCCGGCCATCTCGACGCCGGTCGGTCCCGCCCCGACGACTGTGAACGTCAGGAGCTTCTTTCGCCGCTCCGGATCGCTCGACCGCTCAGCGGCCTCGAATGCGCTCATGATGCGACCACGCAACTCCAGCGCGTCGTCGATCGACTTCATGCCGGGTGCGAATTCGGCGAAATGGTCGTTGCCGAAGTAAGACTGGCCGGCACCGGCCGCGATGATCAGGCTGTCATACGGGGTTTCGTAGCTGTGGCCGAGTAATTCCGAGACGACGAATTTGCCTTGCAGGTCGATGTGCGTCACATCGCCGAGCAAAACCTGAACATTGTGCTGTCCGCGCAAGATCATGCGGGTCGGGGGAGCGATCGCACCTTCGGCGACGATGCCGGTGGCCACTTGGTAGAGCATCGGCTGGAAAAGGTGGTGGGTGGTACGAGCGATCAACTTGATCTCGACGTCGGCCCTTTTGAGTTTCTGGACGGCGTTCAGACCACCGAATCCGGATCCGATGACGACAACCCGGTGTTTACGGTTGAGTGCGGTGTCCTCGGGTTGGGCGTTCATGGCGTAGTTGCTCCTCAGCGGCGACTGCGTTCGCCTCCACGATAGACGCCCGGACCTGCAATTTTCGACGTTAGCCGGGTGTTATCGCCCACACCGGCGACATCGGACGTGACGCGCCTCGCCAGGGGATCAGAGACCGACCAGAGGGCGCAGCGCATCCCCGACCGCGGCGACTCCACCGGGCGTGTAGGACGGCATGTTGATGACCACGCCGTCGATCCCCACCTCGAGCACGTTGGCCTTGACCTGCTCGGCGATCTGTTTTGCGCTGCCCACCAGCATGCGACCGCGGTCGTCCGGCTTGGCGTTGTCATCTAGGTGCGCTGTCGCCAGGACGCTGGTTTCCAGTGTCGAGCGGTCTCGGCCGGCCTCCTTGCACCGCTGGGCCAGCGCCTTGAGTTTGCCCGGTAGCTTGTCAAAGCCGGCGATGATGTTGAGGTGGTCGGCGTACCGCGCCGCAATGGAGAACGTTTTCTTCTCGCCGCTGCCGCCAATGAGGATCGGAATGCTGTCGCGGTATCGCGGTTCGGCCAGCGCGGACTCGGTGCTGTACCAGTTGCCGGAGAACGTCGACCGCTCGCCCTTGCTCATCGGATCGATGATCTGCAGAGCTTCCTCCAGGCGCTCGAAACGCTCGGTGAAGGTGCCGAATTCGAAGCCGAGTTGGTGATGTTCCAGTTCGAACCACCCGGCTCCGGCGCCAAGAATCGCGCGGCCGGCGCTGATGACATCCAGCGTGGTGATGGCCTTGGCCAGCAGCGTGGGATTGCGGTAGGTATTGCCCGTCACCAGCGCACCCAACTGAATTCGCTCGGTCGCCGTCGCCAGCGCACCAAGGGTGGTGTAGGCCTCGAGCATCGGCTGATCGGGGGAGCCCAACATCGGCAGTTGGTAGAAGTGATCCATCACGAAAACTGCGTCAAATCCGGCTGATTCGGCCTCGCGGGCCTGCGCGATTACGGTTGGGAAAAGCTGCTCGACGCCGGTTCCGTAGGAAAAGTTGGGGATTTGAAGGCCAAGACGGATAGTCACGCCATCCAGCCTAGTGACCTCCGCTCAGCAGCGACGGTCGCGAACGAAGCGCTAGGCGAACTGCGCCAGCGCACCATGGCTGACGTGCAGCATCTGACCGGTGATGTGGCGAGCGGCGCCGCTGGTGAGGAACAGCGACATTCTCGCGATCTCGGCGGCCACGGACGGCAGCGTGCTGGACAAGCCGTCGTAGCCCGGCTGCGCGCTGCGTCCGGCGGCGACGGCGTTGACGGTGATTCCGCGCGTGCCGAAGACGGTCGCCTGGCCGGCGACCCAGTTGGCGATGGCGGCCTTGACCGCTGCCTCGGCGCTGCCCGGACGGGGGTTCTCCGGCACGACGGTGATGATCGATCCGCCGGAACGCAAGTGATCGCCCACCGTCTCGAGGGTCAGCACAGCGGACAGCATGGTGTCGTCCAGGGCGTTACGCCACGCAGCAGCCAGGTCGGACAGCGAGTACGCGCGCGGGTCTCCCGAGCTCCAGCGGGGCGCCGGAACGTTGACGATGGTGTCCAAGTGGTGGGGGAACAGGTGGCGAACCTCCGCCAGAGCCGCGGGGTCGGTGTTGTCGCAGACGATGGCGTCCGCCTCGATCTCCTTGGCGGCTACTTCGAGATCGTCTCGGCGCACACCCAGCAGCGTGATCGTGTGGCCGTCGTTATGGAATCCCTCAGCAACGGCGCGACCCAGTTCGGTGTCGCCTCCGGTGACCAGCACCTCCATCGCCGTGACCTCCTCATATTCAGCATTGAATCCAGGTGCCGGCTCGTGAAGAGCACCTGCGGGTTCCGCCTAGAGCAACGGTCTTCCGATGCTTCGATGGTGGCACACCGCAACGCCGGTCCCTGGGATTTCAGGGCGTGTGTGGCATTAACGTTTCCTTATGTTACTGGACGGTAGCTAGATATGAAACTCCGGATACGGCACGGCGAGGTCACCTTTTGGACAACGCTGTGCAGGGTGACGTCCCGGCATAGCAATCCGCGGGCGTGGGTTCGGGCCGGGGTGATGTCGCTGGCAGTGCTCGCGAGCCTGACCGGATGTGGTCAGAAGTCGCCGTCGGCGACCACGGCATCCCCACCGGCCGGCCACTCGATCGTCGTATTCGCCGCCGTCTCGCTCAAGCCCGCATTCACCCTGCTAGCCGGGAAGTTTCAAACCGACAACCCCGGCGCCACAATCGATTTCGACTTCGCGACGTCGTCGGAGCTGGCAAACAAGCTGACCCAGGGCGCCAGCGCCGACGTCTTCGCCTCAGCAGACGGCGCCCAGATGGACACCGTGGTCAAGGCCGATCTGACCGGCAGCGACCCGGTCAACTTTGCATCCAACTCACTGGTGATCGTCACGGCTCCGGGCGATCCGAAGCAGATCCGGTCGTTCGCCGATCTCGCGAAACCTGATCTACGAGTCGCGGTCTGCCAGGCATCGGCGCCATGCGGATCGGCGGCGCAACGAATCGAGGACAACACCGGTGTTCATCTCAACCCGGCCATCGAAGAGTCGGTGTCGTCTGGGGTGCTGGCCAAAGTCGCCGACGGCGAGGCTGATGTCGGGCTGGTCTACTTCACCGATGCGCACAAGGCCGGCGACAAGGTCAGCACGGTCAAGTTCCCCGAGTCGGTAGACGCGGCGAATACCTATCCGATCGCTATTCTCAAACACGCCTCGCACCAGGAGCTGGCGCAGAAGTTCGTTGGTCTGGTGACCAGTCCGACGGGCCAACAGGTGCTGGCCCAGGCAGGCTTCGCCAATCCCTGACCGGGCAATAGTGCGGTCCTGATGACGCGCCCGGCTGCGCCGTGGATCGTAGGCGGTCGCCATGAACGCAGACAGTCGACGACCAAATCGGTGAACTGCGGTTTTGCGAAGGATTCCTTGCGCGCAGCCGCCGATATATTAATCCCATCCTCAGCAATCCACACTTGCGTCACGGGTGTAACACGGTAGGTTTTTTGCTCATGGACCAGGTGGATCGAAATTCGACACGGCCCAAAAACCGCTGGATGACGCGTGCAGTCGCGATCCTCGGGGGAGCCGGCGCCATCACCTTCGCGTTGCCGACGACAGCCAGCGCCGACCCAGTGCCGCCGCCGCCGCCCGGCCCTGCGGCACCTGCGCCGGCCAACCCGCCGGCCCTCGCACCGGCCAATCCACCCGC
>NZ_JBAPMI010000079.1:0-62756 GCF_049278535.1 Mycobacterium sp.
CGTCTGCGCAACGCCAATTCGGCGTACCACGATGAGGTGACGCTGCCGCATTCGAAGATCAAGGCCAACATCGCCGAGATCCTCAAGCGGGAGGGTTACATCACCGACTATCACACCGAAGATGCGCGCGTCGGCAAGGCACTGACCGTTCAGCTCAAGTACGGGCCGAGCCGGGAACGCAGCATCGCCGGCCTGCGCCGGGTTTCCAAGCCGGGGTTGCGGGTGTACGCCAAGTCCACCGGCCTGCCGCGAGTGCTCGGCGGCCTTGGCGTGGCGATCATCTCGACCTCCTCGGGCCTGCTCACCGACCGTCAGGCAGCCAGACAGGGCGTGGGCGGCGAAGTCCTCGCGTACGTGTGGTGAGGGGGAACTGACATGTCACGTATTGGTAAGCAGCCGATCCCGGTTCCGTCCGGGGTCGAGGTTTCGATCGATGGCCAGCAGGTCTCGGTCAAGGGGCCAAAGGGCGCCTTGGATCTGAGGGTCGCCGAGCCGATTGCCGTGGCGCGCAACGAGGATGGCGCCATCGTGGTCACCCGTCCCGACGACGAGCGGCACAATCGTTCGCTGCACGGGCTGTCGCGGACCCTGGTGTCCAACCTGGTGACCGGGGTGACGCAGGGCTACACGATCAAGATGGAGATCTTCGGTGTCGGCTACCGCGTGGTGGCCAAGGGCAGCAACCTCGAGTTCGCCCTGGGCTACAGCCACCCGGTGCTGATCACGGCGCCCGACGGCGTCACCTTCGCGGTCGAGACGCCCACCAAGTTCTCGATCACGGGTATCGACAAGCAAAAGGTCGGCCAGATCGCGGCCAACATCCGCCGTCTGCGTAAGAGCGACCCTTACAAGGGCAAGGGCATCCGCTACGAAGGCGAGCAGATCCGCCGCAAGGTCGGAAAGACAGGTAAGTAGTCATGGCGCAATCACAAGCTGGTACCGCGCAGAAGTCGCCCGGGCAGAGCGTGTCCGCCATTCGGCGGAGGCAGCGGCTGCGACGTCACGCGCGGCTGCGTAAGAAGATCTCCGGCACCGCGGAGCGTCCGCGCCTGGTGGTGCACCGCTCGTCGCGGCACATCCACGTGCAGTTGGTGGACGACCTGACCGGCACGACCGTGGCCGCCGCCTCGTCGATCGAGGCGGATGTGCGCGGCGTGGACGGTGACAAGAAGGCCCACAGCGTGCGGGTCGGCCAGTTGATCGCGGAGCGGGCCAAGGCCGCCGGCGTCGACGCGGTGGTGTTCGACCGTGGCGGCTACACCTACGGCGGGCGGATCGCGGCACTGGCCGACGCTGCCCGTGAAGGTGGGTTGAAATTCTGATGGCAAGCAACAACTTTGGAAGGACCGCATAATGGCGGAGCAACCGGCCGGAACGGCCGGCCAGACATCCGGTCCCGCGGAAGGTCGTGACTCTCGGTCTGATGGCCGGGACTCGCGCGGCGACAACCGGGGCCGCCGCGATGGCGGTGGCCGTGGCGGTCGCGACCGCGACGGGGACAAGAGCAACTATCTCGAGCGGGTTGTCACGATCAACCGAGTTTCCAAGGTGGTCAAGGGTGGTCGGCGATTCAGCTTCACCGCGCTGGTCATCGTCGGCGACGGCAACGGGATGGTCGGCGTCGGCTACGGCAAAGCCAAGGAAGTTCCGGCTGCGATCGCCAAGGGCGTCGAGGAAGCTCGTAAGGGTTTCTTCCGCGTTCCGATGATCGGTGGGACCATCGTCCACCCGGTGCAGGGTGAAGCCGCCGCAGGCGTTGTGCTGCTGCGTCCGGCCAGCCCCGGTACCGGTGTGATCGCCGGTGGTGCGGTTCGTGCGGTGCTCGAATGTGCCGGCGTGCGCGACATCCTGTCCAAATCGCTGGGCAGTGACAACGCGATCAACGTCGTGCACGCAACGGTCGCCGCGCTCAAGCTGCTGCAGCGGCCCGAAGAGGTGGCCGCACGACGCGGCCTGCCGCTCGAGGATGTCGCTCCGGCCGGCATGCTGCGCGCCCGCCGCGAAGGTGAGGCGCTGGCCGCCAGTGCCAACACCGCTCGTGAAGGAACGGCATAACCATGGCCGCAGGAAAAGCAACAGAATCGACTCAGCTGAAGATCACCCAGGTGCGCAGCACGATCGGCACCCGCTGGAGGCAGCAGGAAAGCCTTCGCACACTTGGGCTTCGACGGATTCGCCAGTCGGTGATCCGCGACGACAACCCGCAGACCCGCGGCCTGATCGCGACCGTCCGCCACCTCGTCGAGGTCGAGCCGGCTGCGGCCGCGTCCGGGGGAGGTAGCAAGAAATGACGATCAAACTGCACGACCTGCGTCCCGCGCCGGGTTCGAAAACCAAGCGCACCCGCGTCGGTCGCGGTGAAGGCTCCAAGGGTAAGACCGCCGGCCGTGGCACGAAGGGCACCAAGGCCCGTAAGAACGTGCCGGCCACCTTCGAGGGTGGGCAGATGCCGATTCACATGCGGCTGCCCAAGCTGAAGGGTTTCCGCAACCGGTTCCGCACCGAATACGAGGTCGTCAACGTCGGCGACCTCAATCGGCTGTTCCCGAAGGGCGGTTCGATCGGGGTGGACGAGCTGGTGGCCAAGGGCGCGGTTCGCAAGAACACGCTCGTCAAGGTTCTCGGCGACGGCAAGCTGGCGGTCAAGGTCGACGTCACCGCTCACAAGTTCAGCGGCAGCGCGCGCGACAAGATCACCGCGGCGGGCGGCTCGGCGACCGAGCTCTAGGGCTTGCTACTTCTGCGGTCGTGCGCCCAGCACGTCGCGGAACAAGGCTTGACGCAGCGCCAATTCGCGCGGGTCGCTGTAAAGGTGAAAGCCCAGCCGGTTCATCACATAGCCGAAGCCGACCCCGGTGTCGGGGTCGGCGAAACCAAACGATCCACCGAAACCCGGTGTGCCGAAGGCCTTGTCGGACGACCCGAACTCGGCCGACGGCATCGGTTTTGACATCCCTAACGAAAACACGGTGTCGACGCGCAGTACTTTGTCCCGTGGCCCGCGGCTTGGCGGGGTCGGCATCGCCTCGAGTTCTTCCAGCACGGGCTGGGTGAGGCCCAGGGCAGCTTCCCGGGCCGCAGCGGCACCGTAGAGCTGGGCCACGGCGCGAGCAGTCCCGATTCCGTTGGCCGACGGAATCTCAATGGCGCGAACGTCTTCGCGGTTGTAGTCGCCGTTCCACGGCACGACGTCGCGCGGAAGGCAGCCGGCACGGGCGAGCAGTCCGGCCGGGTTGAATGACGCTGCCAGCAGTGCCGCCGGCATCACGTTGAGGTGCAGTAAGGATTCCGGGCGCGAGAAGTTGTGCACGTATGCCACCCGGTCGCGGCTCACTGAATCCGGGAGCCCGATATGTAGGTCCAGCCCGAGCGGGCCGGCGACTTCATCGGCGAAGAAGCGGCCGAGTGTACGGCCGGCCGGGTCGGTGCGACGGATCAGCTCGGATTCGTACCAGCCCAGCGTGATTGCGTGGTATCCATGCCGGGTGCCCGGGGGCCACACCGGCTTCTGCGCCGCCAGGATTGCCGAGAGCCGCGCTGGGTCGGCGACATCGCGCACGGTCGGCACTGGTTTCAGTACACACAATCCGGCTTGGTGGCCGAGCAGTTGCCGGACCGTCACATCGGCCTTGCCTGCCTGTGCGAACTCCGGCCAGTGGTCGACGACTTTGTCGTCGTAGCCGAACAATCCGCGCGACACCGCTACCGCAACGGCAAGGCCGGCAACGCCTTTGGTCGTCGAGAACATGTTGACCATGGTGTCGCGCTGCCACGGTTCTTTGGTGAGGCCGTTGCGGTAGCCGCCCCACAGGTCGACCACCTTGACGCCGTCGCGGTAGACCGCGACCGCGGCGCCGACCTCGTGACCGGACGTGAAGTTGGCACGAAATGCGTCGGCGACCTTGCCGTAACCCTCGTCGACTTCTCCGCCGATCAGATCCGGCGACACCCTGACTTTGAGAACCATCGTGTCGTTATATCGCGACCGACCCTTCAGAATCGGCGTCTTGGTCGAACTCGATCGTGCGTGAGGAATCGCGGTGGCTGGCGCGACACTCAACGCAGCTGCGGAATCACCTCTGCGGCCAGCCGTTCCATCTGCTCGCGGTCCTCGGCGACATCGCGGCCGACCGGGTTCAGCAGGATCGTTTCGGCGCCCGCCTCGATGACTTCGCGTAGGCCGGCGGCAACGTCGTCGACCGTGCCGGACACCGGCACGTCGTCGATGCCGGGCATCCCGCCGTAGATCCGGTGCAGCCCGGCGAGCACGCGTTCGCGAGCTTTGGCCGGGTCGTCGTCGACTATCAGGTAGACCCGCTTGCCGATCGTGAACGTCGCGGGATCCTTGTCTTGCTCGACGATTTCGCGGCGCACGATCGGTACCGCCTCGGCGAACTTCGCGGTGGTCGACGACCCGGCGCCGAGGAACGCATCGCCGTGTCGCACCGCGCGGGCCAGCGCCTTGGGTGCCTGACCGCCGAACCAGATCGGCGGATGCGGTCGTTGTACCGGTTTGGGCTGGATCGGCAGATCGTCGACCTGACGGAACCGGCCGTCGAAGGTCACCCGAGGCTCGTCGGACCAGGCCGCCTTCATCAGCTGCAGGCCCTCGGTGAAGCTGCTGATGAAGGTGGCGTCGTCCACCCCGAAGGCGGCGAACCTGCGGCGCCCGCCGCCGGGTGCCACGCCGACATCCAGCCGGCCGTGGCTGAGCCGGTCGACCGCGGTGATCGACGAGGCCAGCTGCAGAGGATCGTGCAACGACGAGACGAGCACGGCCACGCCCAGCCGCAGCCGTTCGGTACCGGCCGCAGCCCAGGCCAGCAACTCCAACGGAGCCAGTAGCGGGGCCTCGCCGATGATCTGCTCGAGCACCCAGCCGCCTTCGAAGCCGAGTTCCTCGGCCCGTTTCAGGAAGTCGCGCAGCCCGTCGGCGTCGAACCCGGTCTCATCGAACTGGTGGATTGAGATGGAGAATCGCACACCACCAACCTACGGTCCCGGCGGCGGCGCGCTCGTCGGTAGGCTTGGCGCATGTTTGCTTTCCTGCCCGACCCGCCGGGTATCGACGACGTGCGTGCCTTTGCCCGCCGGGTGGACACCGCCCGCCACCACGGTGTTCCCAACGGCTGTGTGCTCGAACTCGACCTTCGGGTCGCGCCGCCGGAAGCCAGCGGGCTGGACCCGCTGGCGATTATCACCGGCGGCGGCCGGCCCCTGGTGCTCCGCGAAGCCGTATCCGCGCTGCACCGGGCGGCAAACGATCCCCGGGTGGCCGGCTTGATCGCCCGTGTCCAGCTGCCCGCAGCTGCGGCCGGACCGGTCCAGGAGTTACGCGAAGCCGTCGCCGCCTTCACCGCGGTGAAGCCGACGCTGGCCTGGGCCGAGACGTATCCCGGGACGTTGTCTTACTACTTGGCCTCGGCGTTCGGCGAGGTGTGGATGCAGCCGTCGGGCACCGTCGGGCTGATCGGCTTCGCCACCAATGCCCTGTTCCTGCGAGATGCACTGGACAAGGCCGGAATCGAAGCGCAGTTCGTGGCGCGTGGCGAATACAAGTCGGCGGCAAACCTTTTCACGCAGGACCGCTACACCGAAGCGCATCGTGAAGCTGACACCCGGTTGCTGGAGAGCTTGCGCGCTCAGGTGTGGCAGGCGATCGCGGACTCACGCAACATCGGCACGGACACCCTCGACGGGTTGGCCGATCAGGCGCCGCTACTGCGTGACATCGCGGTGAACTCGGGGCTGATCGACCGCGTCGGCTTCCGCGACGAGGCGTATGCGCGTATCGCGGAACTGGTTGGCGCTGGCGATATTTCACCGGATTCCGGCGATGCCGATGGTGACGACGGTCCGCCGCGGCTGTATCTGAGCCGCTATGCCCGGGCGACCGGCCCGGGCGGGCCGCCCCGTCCTTCGATGCCGGGGCGTGGGCCCAAGTCGACGATCGCGGTCGTCACCGTTGCCGGCCCGATCGTCAGCGGCCGCGGTGGTTCGCGGTTGCCGTTCGGCTCTTCGAACGCCGGCGGCGACACCATCGCGGCGGCCTTACGCGAAGCGGCACATGATGATTCGATATCAGCCATCGTGCTGCGGGTCGACTCGCCGGGCGGCTCGGTCACCGCGTCGGAAACCATCTGGCGGGAGGTCAAGAAGGCCCGCGAGCGCGGCAAGCCGGTAGTGGCGTCGATGGGCGCGGTCGCGGCCTCCGGTGGTTACTACGTCTCGATGGGCGCCGACGCGATCGTGGCCAACCCGGGCACGATCACCGGCTCGATCGGTGTGGTGACGGGCAAGCTGGTCGCCCGCGACCTCAAAGAACGACTGGGCGTCGGGTCAGATGCGGTGCGCACCAACGCCAATGCCGACGCCTGGTCGGTCAACGCACCGTTCACGCCCGATCAGCATGCCCAGGTCGAAGCCGAGGCAGACCTGTTCTACACCGATTTCGTGCAGCGGGTCGCCCACGGTCGCCACCTGAGCGTCGAAGCCGTCGAGACAGTGGCCCGGGGACGGGTCTGGACTGGCGCGGACGCTCTCAATCATGGCCTGGTCGACGAACTCGGCGGCCTGCGAGCCGCGGTGCGCCGGGCCAAGGTGCTGGCCGGCCTGGACGAAGACGCCAAGGTGCGCCTGGTCGGCTATCCCGGCTCGTCGGTGTGGGAGTTTTTGCGGCCACGGCCGTCCTCGCAGCCCGCGGCGGCATCGTTGCCGGATGCGTTGGGCGCGTTGATCACTCAGTCGGTGCTCGGGATCATCGAACAGGCGGAGCGGTCACTGTCCGGTGCCAGCGTGCTCTGGCTGGGGGAGTCGCGCTTCTAGCTTCCGAGCGGCCCGCTGACGTAGATGATCTCACCCAGCGGATCGTCGTTGTCGGGAGCCGGGATCTTGAGCCCGTTGCTGACGAACAGGTCCGCCCGCGCGGTACCGGCAACGTTCCAGCCTTTGCCGCGCAGGTAATCGATCACGTGGCTGCGGTCGCCGGCGTACACCAGCGACGGCATATCGATGTCGAGACCGTGCTCGCGACGCTGGGCGGACTGCTCGCGAACCCGTTCGAAGTCGATGTCCTTCAAGCCGGGCACGTATTCGGTGGCGATCGCGCTGCCCGGGACGCTGAGCGCGGTGATGTTGTCGAACAACCGATCCTGGGCTTCGGACGGCAGATAGATCAGCAGGCCCTCGGCCAACCAGGCTGTCGGTGTGCCGGTGTCCAGGCCGGCGGCTCGCAACGCGGCCGGCCAGTCGGCACGCAAGTCGATCGGCACGGTGCGTCTGTTCGCGGTCGGCTCGGCGCCGAGATCAGCCAATGTGCGCGTTTTGAACTCGATTACCTGAGGCTGATCGATCTCGTACACCGTAGTGCCGTCAGGCCAGGGCAGCCGGTAGGCGCGGGAGTCCAGGCCCGACGCCAGGATCACCACTTGCCGCACGCCGGCCTGCACTGCCGCGAGCAGATACTCGTCAAAGTACTTGGTGCGAATGCCCATCCCATCGACGATTGCCTGTGTCCGGTCCGGCGAGGAGTTCGGGAGCAACGAGAAGTCGAGCTCGCCGTCCATCATCTTCACGAAGAAATCCAGCCCGACGGCGCGGACCAGTGGGTCGGCGAACGGGTCGTTGATCAGGCCGCGGGGACCCTTGGTCGCCATCGCGCGGCCTGCTGCGACCATGGTCGCGGTGGCGCCCACACTGGAGGCCAGATCCCAGCTGTCGTCATCGGTGCGTGCCATGCCTGCCCTATTTCAGCGTCGCGTTGACGTAGCTCATTTCCCCGAAGAGCGACAGCTCGGCCTCGGGGAACTGAAAGCCATTGTGTGCGAATAGTTCCGGTGCAGGATGTGCCTCAACCTGCCAGCCGTGCTCGGTCAGGTAGTCGACCACGACGCTGCGTTCTCCGACATAGAAAAGGTCGGCTGCGTTGAGGTCGAAACCGAAGCTGCGCCACCGCTCGCTGATCTGTTGCAGGCGTTCGTCGGTGAAGGCGTTCGGATCGGGGACGTGCTCGGTGGCGAGCCGGCTGCCCGGTGCGCTGAGCGCGGTGATGTTGTCGAACAGCCGGTCCTGGGCCTCGGCCGGCAGGTAGGGCAGCAATCCTTCGGCACTCCACGCGGTTGGTTGGTTGGCATCGAAACCCTTGGCGCGCAACGCGCTCGGCCAGTCGTCGCGCAGGTCGATGGCGACGGTGCGCAGATCCACCGTCGGCGAGGCGCCAAGGTCGGCCAGTGTGCGGGTCTTGAATTCGATCACCTGGGGCTGGTCGATCTCGTAGACAACTACGCCGTCGCCCCATGGCAGTCGGTAGGAGCGGGTGTCCAGGCCTGACGCCAGGATCACTGCCTGGCGGACGCCTGCGGTGGCGGCGCCGGTGAAGAAGTCGTCGAAAAACCGTGTCCGCACGGCCATTTGTTCAGTCCGTGTCTTGCGATTCAGCAGCGGGTCGTCCTCGAGGCTGATGTCCCCGTCCAGGATGCGAACGAATGGCGCAAGACCGACCGCGCGCACGAGTGGCTCGGCGAACGGGTCGTCGAGCAGGGGTTCGGGTCCTCGCGACGCTATCGCGCGCGTGGTCGCCACCATGGTGGCGGTCGCGCCCACACTGAAGGCCAGATCCCAGCTGTCGTCGTGGGTACGGGGCATAGATTGGCTCCTATTTCTTGTCGGTCAGCGTGCCGCTGACATACAGACGGTCGGCGAATGGCAGGTCGTTCTCGACGATCGGCGGAAGACCGTTGGCCGCGAACAACTCTCGGATCGTGTTACCGCCCATCTGCCACCCGTGATCGGACAGGTAGACCGCGGCTTCGTTGCGGTCGCCGAAGTACACCAGCTCGGTCATGTCGAGATCGAGCCCGTGCTTACGCCAGCGCTGCGACACGGTTCGCATGCGGTCTTTGATTCGCTCCTCGTGGCCGGGCTCGCGGGTAGGCCCGCTCTCGGTCGCGATCCGGCTGCCCGGCGCGCTGAGCACAGTGATGGTGTCCAGCAAGCGATCCTGCGCATCGGGCGGTAGGTAGCCCAGTAAGCCCTCGGCGCTCCATGCGCTGGGCTGTTCGGGGTCGAAACCTGCTGCCTGCAGTGCCGCCGGCCAGTCGTCGCGCAGATCCACCGCGACCGCACGCCGCAACGCGGTGGGCTGGGCACCCAGCTCGGCCAGCGTGCGCGACTTGAATTCGATGACCTGCTGCTGGTCGATCTCGTACACCGTGGTGCCGTCGGGCCAGGGCAGCCGGTACGCGCGGGCGTCCAGCCCCGACGCCAGGATCACCGCCTGCCGAACACCCGCGTTCGTGGCATCGAGAAAGAACTCGTCGAAGAATTTGGTCCGGACGGCCATGTTGTCGGTCATCCGTTGCACGCCCGCCGGAGCGCCGTCGCTGTCGTCCTCGAGATCGGCGGGGTCCAGTTCGCCGGTGGCCAGTCGGGTGAAGAGGTCCAAACCCACCGCCCGAACCAGCGGCTCGGCGAACGGGTCGTTGATCAGTGGCCGATCGGCCTTGCTTGCCATGGCGCGGGCCGCGGCGACCATTGTGGCGGTTGCGCCGACGCTCGATGCGAGGTCCCAGGTGTCGTCGTCGGTGCGTGCCATCGATACCCCTCTGCATGAAACCGAGTTATTACTTAGCCAATATAACGAGCGTACCATGCCGCCGAATGGCCGTTTATGCAGGCATATTGCCGAAACCCGAGTCGCGCGGGGCTATTCGCGCAACGCTTTGGCCATGGTGTTCGACGCTGCGGGGAAGCGGGTGCTGATCACCGGTGCGTCGTCGGGTATCGGCGCCGCGCTGGCCCGGCGACTGGCCGGCCATGGCGCGGTGGTGGGGCTAGTCGCCCGCCGGTCGGAGCGTCTTGCGGACGTGCTGGCCGATTGCCGCCGGACTTCGCCGGAATCGGCGATGTGGGTGATCGACCTGGGCGACGTCGCCTCGGTCGACCGGCTCGGATCGTGCGTCTGGGATGACTTCGGCGGCATCGATGTTCTGGTCAACAACGCCGCGATGCCGAAGCGCCGGGTGGTCGATGCGCTGGATCCGGCCGATGTCGAGGTCGTCATGCGCGTCAACTTCTTCGCTGCGATGCGGCTGACGCTGGCGATTCTGCCGCAGATGCTCCGGCGACAGCGCGGTCTGATCGTCAACGTGTCCAGTGTCGGTGGCCGGCTGGGCATCATCCACGAGACAGCCTACTGTGCAAGCAAATTCGCCTTGTGCGGGTGGAGCGAGTCGATGGCCGTCGACCTGCACGACACCGGTGTATCCGTCAAGCTGATCGAGCCGGGACCCGTCGACACCGAGATCTGGGATCAGCCTGACAGCGAGGAACCGCTGTACCAGGGACCCAAGGTGGCGGCCGAAGAGGTGGCCGACGGGATCATCGCGGCAATGGGCAGCGATCGTTTCGAGCATTATCTGCCGGACATGAAAGCGGTCGTCGACGCCAAGAACGCCGACATCGACGCCTACATCGCCGGCGCGGCCACCATGGCGCCGCGATGAAGGCGCTGGTATTCGGCGTGCATCCCGAGCCGTCGGATGGACCCGACGACGCGCTGACCCACAGCCCGGTTGCGTTGCGCCATGTTCCCGATCCGCTGCTGCTGCACGAGGATTGGGTTATCACCCGGCCGCGGCTGACGGGTATCTGCGGGTCGGACTCCAAGCAGATACTGCTGGACTTCGGCGAGGGCGACGCCGACAACGCGATGTCGGCCTTCTGCTCGTTTCCTCAAGTCATGGGTCATGAGGTGGTGGCCGACGTGGTGCAGTTGGGGCCGAAGGCCCGCGGTCTGGAGGTGGGCCAGCGGGTGGTGCTCAACCCGTGGCTGTCCTGCGGGCCCCGGGGCGTCGACCCGCCCTGCCCGGCCTGCCAAGGCGGGGACTACAGCCTGTGCTGGAGCTTCTGCGACGGCGACATCAAACCGGGGATCCACACCGGTGTTTCGGCCGACGTGACCGGTGGCTACGCCGAGTTGATGCCGGCTCACGACTCGATGTTGTTCCCGGTGCCCGATGCGGTGCCGGATGAGTTGGCGGTGTTCGCCGACCCGTTTTCGGTGTCGCTACACGCCATCACCCGCCATCCGCCGCCGCGCTCGAGCCGGGTCGTGGTCTACGGCGCCGGCTCATTGGGGTTGTGCGCGTTGGCGATCCTGCGGGCGCTCTACCCGGACGTGGCCGTCGCGGTAGTGGCCCGGTTTGAAGCCCAGGCTGAGCTGGCACGCCGATTCGGCGCCTCGATCGTGCTGGCGCACGAGCCCCGGTTGGCACTCATCGAAGAGTTGGTCGCCTGGGGTGGCGGGCGGCTGTGGCAACCGCTGCAAGGGCTGCCAATGGCGTACCCGGGAGCTGTCGACGTCGTCTACGACACCGTGGGAAAGCCGGAGACGTTCGAGGTCGGCGTCCGGGTTCTGGCGGCGCGGGGCACGCTGGTGAAGGCCGGTGTGCACGCACCCGGCCGGTGGGAGTGGAGTCCGTTGTACTTCAAGGAGATCAACTGGGTCGGCAGCAACGCGTTCGGCGTCGAGGAGGTCGACGGGCAGCGCAAGCATGCGATAGCCCATTACCTCGACCTGGTTGCCGACGACCGAATTGATCTGCGGCCCATGCTGACTCACACGTTCCGGCTCGACCAGTGGCGCGATGCGTTTCTGGCCATCGCGAACCAGGGCGACAGCCGTGCCGTCAAGGTGGCCTTCGACCAGCGCTAAACCGGACGGGTGGCGCGATAGTAGGTCAGTCGTCCGACGAAGCGGTGTCGCTGCGTGGTGACCTCGGCGCAGTCGAACCCCGCGGCACGTAGCAGTCGAGGAATCGCGTCGCCGAGATTGCCGGCTGCGTATTGGCTGTGCCTGACGAGTCGGGCGGCGAGACCGTCGTGGGCGGTCATGTCTCCGCCCATATCGACCAGGTGCAGTCTGCCGCCCGGGCGCAGCACTCGGAAGACCTCTGCTGCCGCCGCCGTTTTCGCATCGGCGTCCAGGTGATGCAGCATCATCGACGACAGCACCCGGTCGAATTCGCCGTCGGCATAGGGGAGCCGTTGCGCGTAGCCGTGTTCGAAGCGAATCCCGGTAATTCCGTGCGCCTTTCGCTGTGCACGGCGCAGTGCCAGCGGGTCGGGGTCGGATCCGATCAGCTCCGCCGATGGCCGCGTGCGCTTCGCGCGGATGGTGAGATTACCGGTCCCACAGCCGATTTCCAGAACACGATGGGTCTCGGCGAGTTCGGCCTGCGCGATCAGCTGCTGATAAACACGGTTGAAACCGAACAGGCGGGTCAACAGGTCGTAGCCGGGCAGGAATGCGTCGCGGCCCGCGGCGGGAAGATAGTCATGTGGATGATGTTTGAGCATAGAATCGATAATGCGCCGGGCTACTGCAGGATAATTGGTTGATCGTTGTTGAAAGTAGGATTATCTTTGGCTACTCGGGTGGTTAGCTACCGGGACGGCGTGCCCATCTACCAGTATCGGACGGATCCGGACGCTTCGCCCGTGTCGGTACACCGTCACCTCGGTGAAGTGGGCGAGCGGGGTCGTCACATCCACGATTTCCCGGCGCTCTGGTACGTCCCCGCGGCAGGCTTGGTGTACGTGGTCGCTGCGGGCGAGGTGCTCGACCCGCGGCAGATGGTCAACCTGGATACCGGGGCCGCAGTGTTCTTCGATCCCGCCGCGCTCGGCGAGGACGCGCGATCGCCGTGGCCGGCCTGGCGCGCGCACCCGCTGCTCTTCCCGTTTCTGCATGGCCAGTCCGGTGGGGTGTTGCGGCTGGAAGTTCCTGCCTCTCGGCGAACCATGTGGGACAACGCGATCAGTTCGATGGAGACCGAGCTCGCCGCCCGGCGGGATGGCTATCGACAGGCGGTCCTGGCGCATCTGACGCTGCTGCTGATTGACCTTGCTCGGATGGCCGGAGACGTCGCCGACGATCTGCGGCGCAGCGGTGAGCCGCTGCTGGCCGGCGTATTCGCGGTGATCGACCGGCGGCACGCTGAGCCGTTGTCGCTGCGCGACGTGGCGCGCGAACTCGGCATGACGCCGGGATATCTCACCACCGTCGTGCGTCGCCGCACCGGGCGCACCGTGCAGGAGTGGATCATCGAACGCCGAATGGCCGAAGCGCGCACCGTGCTGGCGGAGACCGATCTTCCGGTCGCCGAGATCGCCAGGCGGGTCGGGGTTTTCGACCCCGGCTATTTCAGCCGGCTGTTCACCCGGACACACGGCATCTCGCCCCGCCAGTGGCGCGGTCGACCGGGTCGGTAGCTCAGACCGTCAGGGCGCCGTGGGATCCGGTGATGGGTAGGTCGATTGGGGTGATGACGCCCGGCTGCGCGGCACAGACGAACGGGATGGCGTTGACCGCGGCAACGGCGGTGCTGTCCATCAACACGGTCATCACATCCTGTCCGGGTTCGCCGAACTTGATCGTCGCGTCGACGCGTGGTTCGCCCTCGATCACCACGCTGAAACCCTTGGGGTCGGCCCATTGCGGGTCGAGCGCGTCGTCGCTCATGGTCCAGCAGATGGCCAGCTCGATCACCGGGCGGCCGCCCCGATAACCCCGATAGGTGCGGCGCTGGCCCCCGGCGGTGCCGGCGGCATAGTCCACCCAGCCCAGGTTGAGGTCCCGGGTCAGCACCGCGGGCTCGATGAATGCTTCCTTGGAATCGAGATCGGTACCCAGCATGGTGGCGATCATGTCCAGCGTCTCGAAGTAGCCGAGGCCGAAACGTTGTGTGTCCGGATCGATCTGGGTAACCGGCTCTCGGGGCGGCTTGCCGAATCCGAGCACCTTCCACACGTCCTGAACGGGATAGGTGGTGCAGTCCAACGTTTCGACGAGCTTGATGCTGTGCACCCGAGGGCACGCGCCGGTGAGAAAGCCGGCGACGACGTTGATGAAGCCCGGCTCGAATCCGGTACCCAGGAAGGTCGCGCGTCCCGCTCGCGCCGCCTCCTCGAGCGCCGGGAGTTCGACAGGGTGATGCGTACCGGTCAGGAAGTCTCCCGTGGTGACGACGTTGATGCCGGCGCGCAGCATCCTGGTCACCAGGTCGTAGTCGATGACGCGGGGCATGTAGTTCACGCAATCCGGTCGAAGGTCGAGCAGCGCATCGGTATCGGCGGTTGCTGCAACGCCAACCGGGGGTCGGTCGGCCAGCGCACCGGCGTCGCACCCGACCTTGTCCGAACCGAATGCGTGGACGCCCACTACGTCCAGGTCGTCGCGGTCAAGCAGTATGCCGAGCGCACGCTTGCCGATATTGCCGGTTGACCACTGGACTACCTCATATCGCGCCATGATTACCGTGGCTGGAACGTGTAGGTCTCGCCGTGCGCGAGGTAGACGAACTTTGTACTTGCGGAAGACGTCTGGGCGGCCTTCTTGAAGTCGTCGAGCCCCGACAGGAATACCGAGAAGTCGTTGTAGTGGATCGGGATGGCGGTGTGAGGTTTGGTGATCTCGACCGCCCTGACGCCTTGTTCGCCCGTCATCGTGACAACGGTGACAAGGAACGTCGTTCCGCCGGTGTGAATCAGACCCAAGTCGATGTCGGGGTAGCGCCGCGGAATGTCTTCGAGGCTATCGACGAGCATCGTGTCCCCGGTGATGTAGAGCCGGTAGAGCTGATCGCCGTTGCGACTGAAGTCGAGCAGGTGCCCATTGACGGGCATCAGCAGCTCGTTGACGGCTTCTTCGGTGGCGTGTTTGGCCGGCATCGCGGTGATCGTCAGCGTCGCTTCGCCTTTGTGCACCTGCAGCGATTCCCAGGTATCGAGGGGACAGCCGTGCGTGAAGCCGAGAGCACTGAGCTTGTCCACCGCGTCTGCCGTCGAGACGATGGGCAGGTTCTTGTCGAGCTCCTGCGCGGCGACGTCATCGAAGTGATCGCCGTGGTAGTGCGACAAGACGATCAGATCTATCGAGGGCAGGTCGGCGATCTGACAGGCCGGCTCGACTTCGCGCCGGGCCCATATGCCATGGCCCAGATAGACGTGTTCACCTTTGTGCAGGAAGGCGGGATCGGTCAGGATCGTCATGCCGCCAAAACGGATCAGCGTGGTCGCGTTGCCGATGAAGTAGACATCGCCTTCATCGAATTCTGCTGTCCCACTGCTGGTTAGCTCCAAGACCGTCATCGTGTCTTCTCCTTTGCACATGGAGCTGCACCGACTGACTACATCGGGTTAGCCCGCAGATAACCGTAGACTCCGGCGAAGTTGCGATTCACGTCGTCGGGGATCGGGACTGGACCGCCGAGAGCCCGTGCCCCCCAAACAATTTGGGCGGTCCGTTCAACAAGGGCCGTGATGTGCATGACCTTGTCGGGACGCGGCCCGACGGCCACCAGGCCATGGTTGGCGATCAGCGCGGCGCCACGGCCCTCGAGTGCCTTGACCGCGTTGGCCCCCACGTCGGGCGTGCCGGACGCGGCGTAGTCGGCGCACCGGATGTCCCCGCCGCAGTAGACGGCGAACTCGTCGACGCAGGCCGGAATCGGCTGATGAGCGATCGCGAACATGGTCGCCCACACCGGATGGCTGTGGATGACGCTGCCGATGTCGTCGAACGCCTGGTAGCAGGCCAGGTGCAGCTGCATCTCCGACGACGGATGCCGGCCGTCGCCGGCCTGCTGCACAGCGCCGTTTGGGTCGACCACCACCAGATCCTCGAGCGTCATGTCGGCGTAGTCCACCGACGAGGGTGTGATGACCAGGTTGCCATCTTGCCGGCGGGCCGAGATGTTGCCCGCGGTGCCCTCGACCAGCCCGCGGCGCAGCATGTCCTTGGCAGCCGCCAGCACCGCGGCTTCGGTGTCCTCGACGAATCTCATGAGGTCAGCACCTCCGGGTTGACGATATGGGCCGGCGTTCTGCCGGACAGCAGCGCTTCGAGGTCGTCGGCAACCATCTGAGCCTGGCGCGCCTCAGTGTTCCATGTTGCCCCGCCGATGTGCGGCGTGAGCACCACATTGGGCATCGCGACCAGGGGGTGGTCGGTGGGCAGCCATTCTCCGACGAAGTGGTCCAGTCCCGCGGCGGCCACCTTTCCGCTGCGCAGCGCATCGACCAGCGCGTCGGTGTCGTGCAACTGAGCCCGGGCGCTGTTGAGGAAGACGACGCCGTCGCGCATGGCCGCGAACTGTTCGGCGCCGATCAGCCCGGTGGTGTCGGCGGTCACCGGCGCGTGCAGCGAGACGATGTCGGCCTCGGCCAGTAGCTCGTCCAGGCTGTGCTCCGCCTCGTCGTTGAACGGGTCGTAGGCGATCACCTTCATGCCCAGCCCGGCCATCCGCCACTTCGTCGCCTGACCGACGGCGCCCAGACCGATCAGGCCGGCGGTCCGGCCGGCCACCTCCCAGGCGCGGAAGCGTTGATACGGAATGGTGCCGTCGCGAAACACCTCTCCGGCCCGCACGTCCGCGTCGGCGCCCAGCACCTGACGGGTGGCGGCGAAGAGCAGGGCCAGCGTCATCTCGGCGACCGCGTCTGCGTTGCGCCCCGGCGTATTCAGCACCGGGATACCGGCTGCGGTGGCACCTGCGACGTCGACGTTGTTGGGGTCTCCGCGGGTGGATGCGATGGCGCGCAGTCCCAAGTCGAGAACCGGGCCGGTGACCGAATCACTCTCCACCACAACGACATCGGCGGCCTCGGCAGAGATGCGTTCGGCCAGCTGCTCGCCGGAGTAGATGCGCAGCGGAGTCTGGTCGATCCACGGGTCGTAGACGACATCGACCAACTGCCGCAGCTTTTCGAATCCTTCGCCACGCATCGGGGCCGTCACTAGAGCACGGGTCACGAGTGCCAATGCTGGCGTACGGTGACGCCCGTGTCACGCAAAGAGGTCACAATCGGCATCGACATCGGCACCACCGCCGTCAAAGCGGTCGCCGCCGATGAGGATGGCCGGGTGGTCGCGCGGGCCAGGATTCCGCACGAGTTGCGGGTGCCTGCGCCGGATCGGCTGGAGCACAACGCCGACGAGGCGTGGCGGCAGGGCCCGCTGACGGCGCTGGACCAACTGGGCCGGCCGGACGCGCGGGCGGTCGCCGTTGCCGCGATGGTTCCGTCGCTGACCGCTGTGGACGCCGGCGGCCATCCGATCACGCCGGGGCTGCTGTACGGCGACAGCCGCGGGCGGGTCCCCGGCGCCGCAACCGACGGCCCGTTCCCGGTGGGAGAGGCGGCCGAATTCCTGCGCTGGACGGCCGCGCAAGCGCCAGACGCGGCAGGGTACTGGCCGGCTCCGGCGGTGGCCAACTACGCGCTGGCGGGCGAGGCGGTCGTCGATTTTCCCACCGCCTACACGGCGTCACCGCTGTTCGACGGCTCCGATTGGAGCGCGCAGGAGTGTGCGCAGCGCGGCGCGACGGCCGACCGGATGCCGCGGGTGGAAGCCCCGGGCGCTGCGGTCGGCCGGGCCGGCGGCGCGGTGCTGGCGGTCGGGGCGATCGATGCGCTGTGCGAGCAGATGGTGGCCGGCGCCGACGACGACGGCGACGTGCTGGTGCTGTGCGGCACCACGCTGATCGTCTGGGTGACCGTCGCGCAGGCGCGGCAGGTGCCGGGCCTGTGGACCATCCCGACGATGACCGGCAAGAGCCAGATCGGTGGGGCGAGCAACGCCGGCGGGCTGTTTCTCGGATGGGTCGATCGCGTCCTGGGACCGGGCGACCCCGCGGCGGCGGACCCGCGACGGGTGCCGGTGTGGTCGCCTTATCTGCGCGGCGAGCGCACGCCCTTCCATGACCCCGACCGCCGTGGCGTGCTCGACGGCCTGGACCTCAGCCACGATGCGGCAGCGCTGCGACGGGCCGCGTACGAGGCGTCCGGCTTCGTCGTCCGGCAGATCATCGAGCTGAGCGGATCGAACGTGTCGCGGATCGTGGCTGCCGGTGGTGGTACGCGAGTGCAGCCCTGGATGCAGGCGATCGCCGATGCCACCGGCCGGCCCGTGCAGGTGTCGGGGGTGGCCGAGGGCGCGGCGCTGGGGGCGGCTTTCCTCGCCCGGATGGCTGTGGGTGCGGAGTCGACAATCACCGACGCCGCCCGCTGGGCCGCCGTCGAGCGGGTGGTTGAGCCCCAGCCGGCCTGGGTAGAGCCAGCAGCAGAGCGCTACCGCCGCTTCCTCGAGCTGGCGCTACGGTAGCTCGGCCGAGACGTATCTGATGTCCCCGAACGCGACCATCGAGGGTGCTTCCGGGAATTCAAAACCGTTGGCGGCGTATAACTCCGGGGTGGTGTGCACGGTCGTCTGCCAACCGCGGTCGGCCAGGTATTCCACCGCGTCGTTGCGTTCGCCGTCGTACACCAGATCGGCCCAGTTGACGTTCAGCCCGAGTCGGCGCCACCGCTCGCTGATCTCTTTGCCCCGCTTGGCGATTCGATCGCGAATGTCCGGGACGTAGCCGGTGCCTATTCTGCTGCCACTGAAGCTGAGCGTGGTGATGGTGTCGAACAATCTGTCCTGCGCATCCGGCGGTAGATAACCCAACAGGCCTTCGGCGATCCACGCCGTCGGTCGCTGGTCGTTGAACCCGATGTCGCGCAACGCCCCTACCCAGTCGTCGCGCAGATCGACGGCCACCGCCTTGCGGTCGGCGCTGGGAGCCGCGCCCAGGTCGGCCAGTGTCCGAGTCTTGAATTCGATGACTTGCGGCTGGTCGACCTCATAGACGACCGTTCCCGCCGGCCACGACAACCGGTATGCGCGGGTGTCGAGCCCGGCCGCCAGGATGACAGCCTGGCGCACACCGACTTTGGCGGCGTCGGTGAAGAAGTTGTCGAAGAAGCGGGTTCGGACCGCCATTCCCTCGGCCAGCCGCTGGGAGGTGAAGGCCGGATCGTCGTCGGCGAGGTCGATCTCGCCGTTCATCATCTTGATGAAGGCCTCCACGCCGACGGCGGTGACCAGCGGCTCGGCGAAGGGATCGTCGATCAGGGGATTGGGGCCTTTGGACGCCATCGCGCGTCGAGCGGCCACCGCGGTCGCGGTGGCACCGACGCTGGACGCCAGATCCCAGCTGTCGCCGTCGTGTCGTCCGGTGTCGCTTGCGGTCATGTCCTGTCCTCCTATCGGCGGGTTGCGATCACGGAGACGATGTTTCGGAACGCGGCCAGTGCGTCGTCGCCGGGCAAGACCCGACCGTATTCGGCGAAGAGCTCGCGGCGACTGCGGGCGGCCACGTCCCAGCCGCGGTCGGTGAGATAGTCCGCGACGTTGTTGCGCTCGCCCTCGTAGAACAGCCCCGACAAGTCGACGTCACAGCCGATATTGGCCCATCGGTCGCTCATCGCCTGGCCGCGCTCGGCCATCGTCGGGCCGGTGTCCGGGTGGTATTCGGTGGCGATCTGGCTGCCGGGAGCGCTGAGCGCGGTGATGTGGTCGAAGAGTCGGTCCTGCGCTTCCGGCGGCAGATACATCAGCAGCCCCTCGGCGCTCCAGGCTGACGGCTTGCTGTCGTCAAAACCGCTGTCACGCAACGCTGTCGGCCAATCCTCGCGCAGGTCGATGCTGACCGTGCGGCGCTGCGCCAGCGGTTCGGCGCCCAGTCGCGCCATGGTCTCGGTCTTGAACACCACAACTTGGGGCTGATCGACTTCGTAGACGACACTGTCAGCCGGCCAGTTCAGCCGGTAGGCCCTGGAATCCAGTCCGGCAGCCAGGATTACCGCCTGGCTGATGCCCGCCGCGGCCGCGTTGGCGAAGAACTCGTCGAAGAACCGGGTGCGCACCGCAATCGAGTCGGTTTCCGTCTGCAGTTCGGTGCTACCGTTGCCGCCGGCATCTTCGTCAAGGGCCGGGTCGATCTCCCCGTCGACCACTCGGGTGAAGAACTCGATGCCCACCGCCCGGACCAGGGGAGCGGCGAACGGATCGTTGATGATCGGGTCGGTGTCCTCGGTGGCCAGCGCCCGGGCCGCCGCGACCATCGTCGCGGTGGCGCCGACGCTCGATGCCAGATCCCAACTGTCGAAGTCGCTGCGCGCCATATTCACCCTTCCTTTACTACCCAGCTGTAGTCCTTTGATATTTAGCCAAGGTAAAGAGCCAATGAAACCTTACGCCTGGTAGCTATGCGCCGACTATGTTGCGCGACGGACCGGCGGCGGTCAGTGCGCTGTTAGTCTCGTAGACTGTCTGACGCGCGCCCGGGCACGTCCTGCCTGCATGTGCTCGGCGCGCGACCCAGGACCATGCAGGACAGTTCAGTGCTGGATACACCAGCCAGTAGGCATGCCGCGACCAGTGACCGGCTGCGCAGGAGGAAGAGTGCTTTCGGCTTTCATCTCATCGCTGCGAACAGTCGACCTGAGACGGAAGATCCTGTTCACGCTGGGCATTGTGGTGCTGTACCGCCTGGGCGCGACGGTGCCGTCACCCGGTGTGAACTACCCCAACGTGCAGAAGTGCTTGGCGCAGATCAGCGGCGGGGACTCGGCGCAGATCTATTCGCTGATCAACCTGTTCTCCGGTGGCGCGCTGCTGCAGCTGACCGTGTTCGCCGTCGGCGTGATGCCGTACATCACCGCGAGCATCATCGTGCAGCTGCTCACCGTGGTCATTCCGCGGTTCGAGGAGCTGCGTAAAGAAGGCCAGTCCGGCCAGGCCAAGATGACCCAGTACACGCGCTATCTGGCGATCGCGCTGGCTATCTTGCAGGCCACCAGCATCGTGGCACTGGCGGCCAACGGCGGGCTGCTACAGGGCTGCAGCCTGGACATCATCGCCAACCAGAGCATCTTCTCCCTGGTCGTCATCGTGCTGGTGATGACCGCGGGGGCCGCGCTGGTGATGTGGATGGGTGAGCTGGTCACCGAGCGCGGCATCGGTAACGGCATGTCGATGCTGATTTTCGCGGGTATCGCCGCCCGGATCCCGGGCGAAGGCAAGACCATCCTGGACAGCCGTGGCGGCGTCGTGCTCACCACGGTCCTGGTGGCCGCGCTGATCATCGTCGTCGGTGTGGTGTTCGTCGAGCAGGGCCAGCGCCGCATCCCGGTGCAGTACGCCAAGCGCATGGTGGGCCGGCGGATGTACGGCGGAAGCTCGACCTATCTGCCGCTGAAAGTGAACCAGGCCGGCGTTATCCCGGTGATCTTCGCGTCGTCCCTGATCTACATTCCGCACCTGATCACCCAGTTGATTCGCAGCGGCAGCGGCGGCATGGGCAACAGCTGGTGGGACAAGTTCGTCGGCAACTATTTGTCGAACCCGGCGAGCCCGGTCTACATCGGTGTCTATTTCGCGCTGATCATCTTCTTCACGTATTTCTACGTCTCGATCACGTTCAACCCCGACGAGCGGGCCGACGAGATGAAGAAATTCGGTGGCTTCATTCCCGGCATCCGGCCCGGCAAACCGACCGCCGATTACCTGCGCTACGTGCTGAGCAGGATCACGCTGCCGGGCTCGATCTATCTAGGCGTCATCGCGGTGCTGCCCAACCTCTTCTTGAAGATCGGTAGCACCGGGACCGTGCAGAACTTGCCGTTCGGCGGTACCGCGGTTTTGATCATGATTGGTGTCGGGTTGGACACGGTCAAGCAGATCGAGAGTCAGCTGATGCAACGCAATTACGAAGGGTTCCTGAAGTGAGAGTTGTGTTGCTGGGGCCGCCCGGAGCGGGCAAAGGCACGCAGGCCGTCAAGTTGGCCGAGAAACTCGAAGTACCGCACCTGTCCACCGGCGACCTGTTCCGGGAGAACATCGGCAATGGCACCAAGCTGGGGCTGGAAGCCAAGCGCTACTTGGATGCCGGCGATCTGGTGCCGTCCGAATTGACCAACGAACTCGTCGATGCCCGGCTGAGCAAATCGGACGCCGACCACGGTTTCATCCTGGACGGTTACCCACGCTCGGTGGAGCAGGCCAAGGCGCTGCACGACATGCTCGAGCGCCGGGGAACCAGCCTCGATGCGGTGCTGGAGTTCCGGGTGCCCGAAGACGTCTTGTTTGAACGGCTCAGCTCGCGTGGCCGCGCCGACGACACCGACGAGGTGATCCACAACCGGATGAACGTATACCGCGACGAAACGGCGCCGCTGATCGAGTACTACCGCAGCGAGCTGAAAACCGTCGACGCCGTCGGCTCGGTCGACGAGGTGTTCGCCCGTGCGCTGCAGGCTCTCGGGAGGTAACGGTGATCGGCCTGGCCGGCCTGCGTAGTCGCAAGGTGGTGCCGCAGCGCAGCGCCGCCGAACTCGACGCGATGGCCGCGGCCGGTGCGGTGGTCGCCGCGGCCTTGCGGGCGGCGCGCGAGGCCGCTGTTCCCGGAGCCACCACGCACGACCTCGACCAGATCGCCGAGTCGGTGATCCGCGACGCCGGCGCAACGCCGTCGTTCCTCGGCTACCACGGCTACCCGGCGTCCATTTGCTCCTCGGTCAACGACCGTGTCGTGCACGGCATCCCATCGGCCGGCGAGCAACTCGCCGCCGGCGACCTGGTCTCCGTCGATTGCGGGGCGATCCTGGACGGCTGGCACGGCGACGCCGCGATCACATTCGGTGTCGGCCAACTCATCCCCGCCGACGAACTGCTCTCGCAGGCGACCAAAGAGTCCATGGAGGCCGGGATCGCGGCGATGATCCCCGGCAAACGTCTGACCGATGTATCGCACGCCATCGAAACGGCCACCCACGACGCCGAAGCCCGCTACGGGCGCAGGTTCGGCATCGTCGAGGGCTACGGCGGCCACGGGATCGGCCGACAGATGCACATGGACCCGTTTTTGCCCAACGAAGGATCACCTGGCCGGGGCCCGATGCTGGCTCCAGGATCGGTGCTGGCGATCGAGCCGATGCTGACCCTGGGAACCCGAAAGACCGTGGTGCTCGACGACGAGTGGACGGTCACTACCGCCGACGGCTCCCGTGCCGCACACTGGGAGCACACCGTCGCTGCCACCGAAGACGGACCGCGCATTTTGACCCTCGGTTAACTTCTTCCGGCGACGGAGTGAACCGAACGGACACTTAGACCGTGTCATCACCGAAAGGCTGGTGATGGACATACCGGGCACCGGCGCGGATGCGATCGCTCTGAAGCGGCTGCATGACCAACATGCCGCTGCTTTGTGGCGCTATGCATGGCGGTTGACGGGTGATCATGCCCATGCCGAAGACGTGGTGCAGGAGACCTTGCTGCGGGCGTGGCAACACCCGCACGTCCTGGAAAACGGGCAGTCCCCGCGAGCTTGGCTTTTCACCGTTGCCAGAAACATGGTCATCGACGACCGACGCAGCGCCCGGTTTCGCCATGAGGTGATTCCGGCGGACGGCTCGGGACCGCCGGAACCGGCAGGTGTCGACGAGTCGACTGGGGTGCTGAACCGAGCATTGGTCGGCGATGCGATGGCGCAACTGTCCCCGGACCACCGGGCGGTGGTTGTCCGGTCCTACTACAAGGGCTGGACCACGGCCCAGATCGCCGCCGATCTGGGGGTCGCCGAGGGCACGGTGAAGTCGCGCATGCACTACGCGCTGCGGGGACTTCGCCAAGCACTGGCGGAGATGGGTGTGACGCAATGACGGAATCGCGGAACGGAAACGTACCGCAGGGCGACCACGAATATGCGATGTGGGATGCCGCCTATGTGCTGGACGCGCTGTCGGATACCGACCGGCGCGAATTCGAGATGCACATGACCGCCTGCAACTCCTGCCGGCAGGCCGTGGCCGAGTTGGAGGCCATCCCGCCGATGTTGTCGCTGCTCGACGAGGAGCGCGCCGTGTTGCCACCATGCCCCGACCTGTTGCCGTCGCTGCTGGCGAAGGCCGACCAACGCCTGGCCGCGAATCGGGTTGAGCTGCAGCCGGCGCTGTTGACCTCGACCACCGTGGCGGCGGAGACGGTTTTTCCTGTCTTCCGCACCGGCAACTACGCCCCGGTCCACGACGAGTTGACGGAATTCGACCTGCCGGTCGAAGGCCACATTCCCACCGAATTGAACGGCTGGTACCTGCGTAACGGACCCAATCCGCGTGCGGGCGAGGGCCATTGGTGCGTCGGAGACGGAATGGTCCACGGCATTCGGTTGGAGAACGGTCGCGCCGCCTGGTACCGCAACCGTTGGGTGCGCACCGAAAGTTTCGAGAATCCCGCACCGCTCTACAACGGCGACGGCAGCCGAAATCTGCACTCCAGCATCGCCAATACGCATGTCGTTCGGCACGCCGGCAAGACGCTGGCTTTGATGGAGTTTTCGCTCCCCTACGAAATCAGCAACGACCTGAAAACGTTGGGCGCTTACGACTTCGGCGGGATGCTGACCGACTCGATGACAGCGCATCCGAAGATCTGCCCCGACACCGGTGAATTGCATTTCTTCAGCTCCGGCAACATTTTCGAACCGCATGTCAGCTATCACCGCGCCGATGCCGACGGCCGGTTGACGATCAATCGCCCCATCGATGTTCCCGCGCTGACGTTGATGCACGACTTCGCGCTGACTGCCGAACATGTTGTCTTCCTGGACTTACCGCTGCTGTTCAACCTGAGCGTTGCGCTCACCGGATCCTTCGAAAGAGATTTGCCGTACCGCTGGGACGACCAGCACCAGGCCCGCCTCGGTGTGCTGCGCCGCGACGACCCCTACGGGCGGCTGCGGTGGTTCGACATCGACCCGTGCTTCGTCTTCCACGTCGCCAACTCCTACGACGTCACATCGCCGGGCAGCAATGCGATCGTGATGGAAGTGCTCCGGTATGACGAAATGTGGCGCGATAGTAGTGAATTCGGGACCGACGCGACATTGTGGCGGTGGACGATCAACCTAGCCACCGGCGCGGTCGAGGAGAGCCGGCTAGATGACCGCGGGGTGGAGTTCCCGCGTATCGACGACCGGGTCTCCGGCAGGTCCGCGCGTTACTCGGTGGCCGTCGGCAACGGTGCGCTGATCCGCTATGACCTGCACCGTGACACCGCGGTTGAGCATCGCTTCGGCGCGGCAAGCCGACCCGGTGCGCCCGGTGAGGCGGTATTCGCGCCCGCGGTCGGTCAGCCGGACGAGCTCGCGGGTTGGTATTTGACGTACGTCTATAACCCGGCAACGGACAGCAGCGATCTCGTCGTCATCGATGCTTCGGACTTCGAGGGCGAGCCGGTGGCCCGGATCCGGATGCCGCGCCGAGTGCCGCACGGCTTCCACGGCAACTGGATCCCCGACTGAGCGACATCACCTGGCAGAAGCGTCACGATGAACTGGAAAGGACCGCCACTCGTATCACATATCAGGAGGTGATCGAGTGAGTCGATCCACCGGCGCCGCCGATGGCGAAGCCGCGTTGATGAAGGCCCTTTACGACGAGCACGCTGCGCCGTTGTGGCGCTACGCGTTGCGGTTGACCGGTGACGCCAGTCGGGCCGAAGACGTGGTTCAGGAGAC
This sequence comes from Mycobacterium sp., assembly GCF_049278535.1. Taxonomy (GTDB): domain Bacteria; phylum Actinomycetota; class Actinomycetes; order Mycobacteriales; family Mycobacteriaceae; genus Mycobacterium. Next base: position 25,404 of record NZ_JBAPMI010000079.1, read on the forward strand.
CCTTTTGCGGGCATGGCAGCATCCCGAAGTGATCGGCGACGCCGAGCGTTCGGCGCGGGCTTGGCTGTTCACCGTCGCCCGCAACATGATCATCGACGAACGCCGCAGCCCGAAATTCCGCAATATCGTTGGCTCACTGGATGATTCGGGTGCGCCCGAGCAATCCACTCCTGACCAGGTCGACTCGGCGCTGGACCGGATGCTAATCGCGGATGCGATGGCGCAGATGTCGGTTGACCATCGAGCCGTGGTCGAGCGGTCCTACTACCGGGGCTGGTCCACGGCCCAGATCGCCGCCGACCTGGACATCGCCGAGGGGACCGTCAAATCGCGGCTACACTACGCCGTGCGGGCCCTCCGGCTGACTTTGCAGGAGATGGGGGTGACCCGATGACGGTTTCTCGGGCCATCCGGGCGGCAATCGGCTACGAATCCCTGTTTATGGCGGCAATTGAGGTGACACGATGAGGGTGATCCGAGGTTTCGGCCCGCCCAGTGACAGCGACATACCCACTGGTGAGAGCCACGAATACGCGACGTGGGATGCCGCCTACGTGCTGGGGTCGCTGTCACCCGCCGATCGGCGAGAATTCGAGGAGCATCTGACCGTCTGCCCGCCGTGCAACCAGTTGGTGAGCGAGCTCACTGGCATTCCGGCGCTGCTGTCGAAGCTCGACGGCGGCACGGTGGCCGGGATAGACGCCGACGGTCGCACCGCGGAGCCGGTCGGAGCGCCCAACCTGCTGCCGTCATTGCTGTCCGAGGTGCGCCGACGCCGGCACCGGGTACGCATGGTGACGTGGACGTCAGGGGCCGCTGCGGCTGTGCTGCTGGCGATCGGCCTGTTCGTCGGCGTCATGGGAAGCCACCCGACGTCGACCCCCCCTCAGGGCAGCGTGGCCGCGCTACCGATGGCCCAGATCGGCACGACCGCGTTGGCATCGACGGTGTCGCTCAAGACCCAGCACTGGGGCACCTACATCGACCTCAACTGCGTCTGTCTGGCCCCGGTGTATGCCCACCACGACAGACTGGCGATGGTGGTGGTGAATCGCGACGGCAGCCACACTCAGCTGGCCACCTGGGTCGCCGACCCGGGTCACACAGCGAACCCGGCCGGCAGCACCTCGACGCCCGTCGACCAGATCGCCGCGGTGCAAATCGTTTCCGCCGACAACGGACAGGTGCTGCTGCAGCGCTCGCTGTGAAATGTCTTGTAGCGCGCGAGGTTTAACTGCTTGCCATCCAGGCGTGAAATACGCTATCCGGGTCGTAGGCGGCGCGTACCTGATCCAGGCGGGCCATGTTCGGCTCGGTGATGAACGTCGCGGAACGGCGGGCGAGATTTTCGTCGGCCAGCGAGATGCCGGTTGCCAGGTGCGACATCGCGGCCATGTTGGACTGGGCCCAGTCGCCGTAGCGTGCGTCGTCAGCTGCATCATGCCAGGCGGTATACAGCCCTAGGTAGATTTCGTCTTCCACGCCGTAGACCATCTCGGTGCGATCCGCGGACGGCCTCCAGCCGGCGAAGACGAAGTGCGACGGGTGCGGCGGCAAGGTCTCGATGATCGTGCGGATGCCGGGCAGCAGTTCGTCGGCCGAGGCCGAGGTGAACATATTGTCGACGCTATACCGATGGCCCTCAGGGTATTTCGCCATCACCGCTGCATACCAGTTGGACAGGGTCGTCGGCATGTATGGGAGGTTGGCCGTCGCCCGGTCGATCACCGGGCATGTGCCCAGGATCGCGAGCGCTTTTGCGGCCTCGTCGTCGGAATCGGCGAACACGGGTGAGGCGATGGCGATTGTGGGTTCATCGGGCCCGAGTTCCGGTGCGTTGCGCGAGGTGAGGATTTGCAGTTCAACCCGATCGTCGATCTCGGCGCTGATCGAGCGCCCCCAGCTGAACACCTCGTCGGCGACCTCGACCGGGTACAGGTACAGACACGTGCCCAGCACGGCCGGGCGACGGTGCAGTCGCAGCGTGAATGACGTGACGACGCCGAAGAATCCGGGTCCGCTGCCGCGGGCAGCCCAGTACAGGTCGGGGTGATGATGTGGGTCGCAGTAGAGCGTGTCGCCGTCGGCGGTGACGACCTCCAGCCCGAGCACGCTCTCGCACGCCGGGCCGACGACCTTGCTGTTCCAGCCGTATCCACCCTGCAGCAGATATCCGCCGAGGCGAATGCCCTCGCAGTGACCGGAGGGAAAGAACAAGCCCTGCGCGTCGAGGTCGGTGGCGAAGGTGCTGGCGACCACTCCCGGCCCGACGTGCGCGATCATGGCGTCAGTGTCGACTCGGCAGTGATCGAGGCGGCTCACGTCGAGCAGCATGCCGCCGTCGCGCAGATGGCTTGCGTTCCAACTGTGTCCGCCCGAACGGACCCCGATGTGATGGCCTTGGGCCCGGGCGTAGCGGACCGCGGAGACGACGTCGTCGGCGTCGCACGCCTGCACGATCACATCGGGAAAGCGCTGCGGGACAATGCTATTCCACACCGCCGCGCGGCGCGCTGCCTCGTAGCCGTCTACACCGCGGTGGAAGAACCGCTTTGCGGTGAGTAGCGCCATTGACCCCCCTTTGTCGTGGCCGCCAGATAGTCCGCGATCTGACCGGCTAACGGCGTGGCCGCCAACCGGATCGCCCGCAACGGGCCGTTGGGCGGAATGCCGTAACCGATTGCGAACATTCCGTCGCCCAGGTCCGAGGCGAAGCCGCCGTGCGGGTCTCCGTGGTCGTCGAGAACACCGAGATGGCCGACCAGACCATCCAGATCGGGGGCAAAACCGGTGGCGGCAATGATCACGTCGGGTGCGATGCCGGTGCCGTCAGCCAGGATCACCCGCCGGGGCTCGAGTGCTGCGACCGCCGCCACGACCTCGATCCGGCGCTCCCGCACCACGCTGACGAGCTCGTCGGCCAGCGTGGGAATTCGGCCTCGCTGTTCCACGGTCGCCTTCAGTCCGAGTGGCGGACGACCGAAGCCGTAGGCCCCCACATCGCCAAGCAACAGACGGTTGAGTCGCGCGATCACCGGATCGACGATGCGTGCCGGAACCCGGGCGAACAACTCGAGGAAGACGTCCGACGGGATGGGACCGATGGCGCGGCGCACCAGATGTGGCGGTGTGCGTACCGCCAGCCAGACCTTGCCGGCGCCGTTTTCGGACAGCTGCACTGCGATGTCTGCAGCCGAATTGCCCGCGCCCACCACGAGGACGTCACGGCCGCGGAACGGCCACGCATTGCGGAAGTCGATGGAATGCACCAGCTCGCCGGTGAATTGGTCCAGCCCGGGCCACGGCGGGATGCCCGGAGTGCGGTAACGGCCGGTGGCCAGCACGACAGCTGGGGTTCGGATCTCGCCCTGCGAGGTTCGCACCCGCCAGTCTTCGCCGGCGCGGTCGATGCGGTTGACTTCGCAGTCCAGTGCCAGCTTGATGTTCTGCTGCCGGACGTAGCGGTCGAAGTATCCGACCATGTCGTCCTTGGTCGGCCAACGGCCCGCGCTGAGGGGGATGCGTTGTCCGGGTAAGTGCGACAGATAACCGTTGGTGTTCAGCCGGAAGTTGTCGTAGCGGTTGCGCCACGACACCGCGGGCGCGGTGGCCTTCTCGACGACCAGCGCTGAAATCTGATGGCGGTGTTCGAGCTGGCGGGCGACGGCCAGACCGGCAGGGCCGGCACCGACTATAACGACGTCATGTCTGCTCCGGCGGTCACTGAACACGAGGTGCACTTGGGTAACACGTGTGAGGACGGCATCTGGTTCAACGGAAAATCGTGTTGAACCCGATCGGCCTGCGTGTCGTGTCCCTGGTATGTCAAGCAAGCACCGGGTGGTCGACCACATCGTCGGGCATCTCGCCAAAACCGGAGTCGAATACATCTTCGGCGTCGACGGTGCCAACATCGAGGACCTTTACGACGCAGCCTATTTCCGTCCCGAAATCACCGCCGTGTTGGCCAAGCACGAGTTCTCCGCCGCGACGATGGCCGATGGCTACAGCCGCAGCGGCGCCGGGCTGGGAGTGGTCGCTGCGACCTCTGGCGGCGGAGCGCTGAATCTTATTCCTGCCCTGGGTGAGTCGTTCACCAGCCGGATACCGGTACTGGCGCTGGTTGGCCAACCGGCGACCGGAATGGACGGTATGGGTAGCTTCCAGGACACCAGTGGTCGCAACGGCTCACTGAACGCCGAGGCGCTGTTCTCGCAGACATCGGTGTTCTGCAGGCGGATCACCAACGCAGCAGACATTATCTCGGCGTTGCCGGCGGCCATCGCCGCGGCGCAAACGGGTGGCCCGGCAGTGCTGTTGCTGCCCAAAGACATTCAGCAATCGACTATCAGTCACGGAGCTTCCCTGGATCTCTGTCGGCAACGTTCCATCGGCAATCCGCAGCCGATCTTGCGTGCTCTGCGGCGGGTGACCGGCCCGGTCACGATCATCGCCGGCGAACAAGTGGCCCGCGACGACGCGCGTACCGAACTGGCCGAGCTTCGGGCGGTGCTGCGTGCACGAGTCGCGTGCGTGCCCGATGCCAAGGACGTCGCGGGAACACCGGGCTTCGGCTCGTCGTCGGCGCTCGGTGTCACCGGTGTGATGGGGCACCCGGGCGTGCCCGAGGCGGTGGCCGAAAGCGGGCTGTGTCTGGTCGTGGGCACTAGATTGTCGGTGACCGCGCGGGCCGGCCTCGACGATGCGCTGGCCGCCGTGCCGACGATCTCGATCGGATCGGCGCCGCCCTACCTCGCCTGCACCCATGTCCACACCGAAGATCTGCGGGCGTCACTGCGGATGCTGACGGACGCGCTCGTCTCCACGCCGAGGCTGACCGGAATTCGGGTGCCCGACGTGATCGCGCGCACCGAGCTCACCCCGCCGGCTTGCGACGGTCCGGGCGTGCGCTATCGCGAAGCGATGGCAGAGCTGGATCAGCTTCTGCCCGCCGGGGTCGACATCGTGGTCGATGCCGGCAATACCGGCGCAGCGGCCGTTCACTACCTGCCGGTGCGGCGAAAGGGACGGTTCGCCGTGGCCCTGGGCATGGGCGGTATGGGCTACAGTTTCGGCGCCGGCATTGGCATGGCGTTCGCTCGCAGGAAGGCTCGAGGCTCGAGCCGTCGAGTGGTGGTGATCGCTGGGGACGGCGCTTTCTTCATGCACGGCATGGAGGTGCACACCGCGGTGCATTACCGGCTTCCGGTCACCTTCGTGTTGCTCAACAACAACGCCCACGCCATGTGCGTGACCCGAGAGCAGCTCTACTACAACGACTTCTATAGCTACAACCGATTTTCGCCGAGCCACCTCGGGGCCGGCCTGGCCGCGATGTTCCCCAAGCTGTCGTCGATCGACGTCAGCGACACGATGGGATTGGCCTCCGCGGTGCGCGCCTCGCTGAACGTTGACGGTCCGTCGGTGATCAGCGTGGAATGCGCCGCCGACGAAATTCCACCGTTCGCACCTTTCCTGAATGCTCCATCAACCAATCACTCTGTCAATCAACATATTTCACCCGCACAGGAGGAACACGCCCATGTCGCTGCCAGCGCTTGACGATATCACCGCCCACCACGGCACCGCGGAACCGATCGACGGCGTAGTCCGCATCGAGACCACGCCGCTGGAAGAGACCGCGGTGACCTTCTTCACCCAGATGCGCTCGTCGTATCCGCACAGTGAGGTGTTCGGGCAGTACTGCACCGTCAACGATTACGTCGACTGCCCGCCCGACGAGCTGTTCGAGTACCTGTCTGACACCCGAAGCCTGGAGGAGTGGACCTACACCCTGCGCGGCTTCACCCCGTCCGATGAACCGGGCCTCTGGTTGGCCTACGACCGGCTGTTGCCGGAGACCACGATCTACACCCGTACCGTTGCCAACCCGCAAGCACGCACTATCGATTATCACTGCGCGTGGGATCAGGGCAGGCACCTGTGGATGATCTACCTGATGCGTGTCCTCGACGCCAAGGTGGTGCTGGACAAGCCGGGTTCGGTTGTGCTGTGGACGAATTGCCGCCACCCGTTCTATGACAACAATCCCTACCCCGAGGTCGCCCCGGCGGAGCGTAGCGGCTGGGTCGGCGACTTCTGGGATCTGTTCGGTCCCGGTCACACGCTTGAGCTGAACAACCTCAAGTGCATCGCCGAGTACCGTCACCGTCACGGGCTGCCGATCACCCCGGCGTGGATGAAATGACCACCGGAACCGACGTCAGCCTCCTCGACGTCTCCAGCTATCTGCCCGGCGAGCCGATCGGCGCGGACTATTACGCGCAGTTCGCCGGCTCCGACGAGCTGCATGACAACGTCATGTTTCGCGCGCCCAAGTTCCGTCATCACGTGGGGCCCGACGAGACCGCGGTCGACATGGTCGAGCGCGCAACGCAAGGACTGATCGACCGGCACGGCCGCGACGTCATCGAAAACGTCGACGTTTTGATCACCCATACCCAGGTGCCGGATGTGCCTTTCTACGGCGCGGGCGGTGGTATCGCTCACCGATTGGGCATGCGCCCGTCCTGGGTGCTGGACCTACACAACGGCGGATGCGCAGCGTTCGTGCTGGCGCTCAAGATAGCCCGTCAACTGCTGACATCAGGCCAGGGGCAGACCGCGCTGATCGCGGTCGCGCAGAACGCGGCTGGGCAGGTCTTCGACCAGCCCAGGGTGCGTCGCAAAGCGCAGTCGGCAATTCCCGGCGACGGCGCCGCGGTCGGGTTGGTAACGCTGTCCGACCAGTCACCCATCCTTGACGTCGAATGCCGTACCTATGGCGAGTACGCCGGCGACATGACGATTGCGATGGACCAGCCGCGCAAGTGGTGGCAGCCCGGCCCGGGTGAGGCTTGCATCGGGTTCACCGAGACCAAGATCGCCAAGGTGCTGGCTCGCGGCAATCGGCAGGTGCCCGAGGTGGCGCTGGCAGTCTGCGACCGAATCGGATTGAATTCCAAAGACATTGACCTGCTCGTCACCAATCAGCCAAATCGGGTGTTCCTGCGCAACTGGCGGGAGGCTCTCGAGGTGCCTGCGGAACGTCATTGCAACACGTTTGAGGAGTGCGGCAACCTGTTCGGCGCCGGTATCCCGATCAACCTGGATCGAGCAATCTCCGAGGGCCGGCTCGACGCCGGCGACGTGATCATGATGGCCGCTTTCGCGCACGCCGGTGACTTCGCCGGTGCGGCAGCGGTGCGCTGGGGAGGGCGTAACTGATGGCCGAGCCCGCGCTGGGGACCTCGGTGACCGCCGAGATCCTGTCTTCGCTCCCGCAAGCGGTGGATCCATTTGCGTTGTCGCTCAACGAAAGCCCATTTCCGCCCCTGCCGGCGGTGCGTTCGGCGCTGGTCCACTGCCTGGACGTCGCCAATCGTTATCCGGAGTTCCTGCCCGGACAGCTACGACGAATGATCGGTGACCGGGTCGGGATCGACGACGAACAGGTGGTGCTCGGTACCGGGGCCTCCGGGGTGGCGATGCAGGTGCTGCATGCGGTCACCCAACCCGGTGACCGGATCGTGTTCAGCACACCGACTTTCGACGGTTACCCGATTTTCGCGCAGATGGCCCGGCTCACGCCGGTCACCGTCCCGCTCGACCAGTACGGCTGCCAGGATCTGCCGGCAATGGCCGAGGCGGCGGCGGACGCGCGCGTGCTGGTGTTGTGCCGACCGCACAATCCGACCGGAACATTGGAGGCGATCTGGTCGGTCGAATGGCTGCTGCAGCAGATCCCCAGTGACACTGTCGTGTTGCTCGACGAGGCCTACATCGAGTTCGTCGCCGCCCGGTACCGGATCGACGGGCCGGCGCTGGTCCGGCGCTTCCCGAATGTCGTTGTGCTGCGCACCTTCTCCAAAGCCTACGGACTTGCCGGGCTGCGCATCGGCTACGGATTCGCCGCACCCGAGTTGGCCGCCAGACTATGGACCATGCAGTTGCCGTTCGGCATGAGCAACTTCAGCGTGGCAGCGGTCGCGGCTTCGTTCGACGCCGAAGCCCAGCTCGCGCAGCGCATTCGCCGGATTGCCGCCGAGCGCGACCATTTGCGACTACGCCTGATGGCCAGGGGTGTCTACACCACGGACTCGCACGCCAACTTCGTCTACCTGCCGAAGGCACGGCGGCCCTGGAGCGAGGTCTTCACCGAGGCCGGCCTGCAGGTCCGCTGCTACCCGGACGGCGGCGCGCGGGTCACCGTGGGCGACCTGTCGTCGACGATGGCGGTGCTGTCCGCCGTGGAAAAGTCGCTGGCGTAGCGCCTGCAACTCCCGCATCGGCACACGATGTGCGGTATGAAAGGGCGTGGCCCCATCCAATGACCGCGCCAAACCCGACAACCGCGATCCGATCGCTGTCGCGCGGGCAAACTGGGAGCGAGCCGGGTGGGGCGACGTCGCCGAGGGAATGGTCGCGGTCACCTCGGTGATGCGGGCGCATCAGATTCTGCTTGCCCGGGTCGAAACTGCCTTGCGGCCTTACGATCTCAGCTTCTCGCGGTTCGAGCTGCTGCGCTTGCTGGCGTTCAGTCGTAAGGGTGCGCTGCCGATCACCAAGGCCTCCGACCGGCTGCAGGTGCACGTCACCAGCGTCACCCACGCCATCCGCCGACTGGAGGCCAACAAACTGGTGCAACGTGTGCCGCACCCTACCGACGGGCGAACAACGCTGGTGCAGATCACCGACCTGGGCCGCTCGACCGTCGAGGACGCCACCGTGATGCTCAACGAGCAGGTGTTCTGCGATATCGGGATGTCCGACGGTGAGTCGCAGGCGCTGGTGTCGTCGATCGAGACCTTGCGGCAGAACGCCGGCGACTTCTAGTCGATCAGCGAGGGCACCGGGATCGTCGCGGTCACGGCCGTCCCGGAGCCGGGCCGAGATCGAATGTTCAGCCGTCCGCCGACCAGCTCGGCGCGCTCGGCCATCGACAGCACGCCGTAGCCCCCCATCTCGTCGCCACCTAGCGGATTTTCGAAGGTGTCGAAACCTATTCCGTTGTCTACGATTTCGAGTCGGGCGGTATCGTCGTCCAGCGCGAAGCGCAGCCGTGCCACCGAAGCGTTGGCGTGCTTGACGATGTTTTGTAGTCCTTCCTGGGCGATCCGGTACAGCGCGATCTCGATGTGCTCGGGCAACCGCACATCGGCCAACTCGAGTTCCATGTCCAAGTCCGGAATCGACCGGGCGAGGCTGGCCAGTCCGCCCGCCAGACCCAGATCGTCGAGGACCGGTGGGCGCAGTCCGCTGATCGCCGCGCGGGCTTCGCCCAAGGTCAGGCCGACCAATTCCCGGGCCTCGGCGAGTTGGCTGGAGGCTTCGGTGGGATCGTCGCCGACGGCGCGCGCTGCCGCGTCGAGCCGGTAGGACAGCGTGATCAGGCGTTGCGAGATGCCGTCGTGGATATCGCCTGCGACGCGCCGGCGTTCGATCTCCTGGGCCTCGATGACCTGCTCGACGAACAACTCGTGGGCGCGCTCCCTGACCACCAGCTGCCGGTGCAAGCGGGCCTGGTGCATCGCCCCGGCGATCAGCCGGCCGATGACACGGAGGAGTTCGACGTCGCCATCGGTGAATTCGCGGCGGGCGACCGTGTGCACGTTGAGCACGCCGACCAGGCCGCCCGGATCGGTCTCCATCGGCATGGACACCATCGAGGTGAAGTCGCGTCCGCGCAGCGACTGGATCGGCAGATAACGCGGGTCGGATTCTTTGTCGTGGGTGATGACGACGGGCTCGCGGTGCTTGGCCACCCAGCCGGAAATGCCGGATCCCAACGGCAGTCGGATCTTTCCGACCTGGCCGTCGAACGGCGGCGTGGCACCGGCGAGGGTGAGCGAGCGGTCGGTGTCGTCGAGCACGTGCACGAAACACACGTCGGCACCGGTGGCTGCGGTGATCATCCGCGCCGCGGCGGCGGCCAACGGTTCGACACCCGGCCCGGTCGAGGCAGCCTGGATGAGTTCTCGCAGCAGGGCCAATTCCCGATCGGTGTCGACCAGATCGTGTACGGCGTTGGAGCCGCGGCCGCCGCTCTCCGGTGTCGTGGTCATTGGTAGATGCCCTCGCGCAACGCGGTGGCCACCGCACCCGTGCGGTCGTTCACCCCGAGCTTGCGGTAGATCGCGCGCAGATGGCTTTTGACCGTCTCCTCGCCGATCACCAGCTTGTTGGCGATCCCACGGTTGGACAGCCCATTGACCATGCACGACAGGATTTCGCTCTCGCGCTGGGTCAGCCCCTGCCGGGCGCCCGGCCAGAATTCGTCACGCTGCATTCGGGCCGCGGTATCGGCTGCGCGCGCCGCCATTCCCGGGTCGATGACGGTGTCGCCGCGGTGCGCCAATTCCAGCTGGCGCACCAGCTCGTCGCTGTTGATGCTCTTCAGCAGATACCCGCGCGCGCCCACCCGCAGTGCCTGATACAGGTACTGCTCGTCGTCGTAGACCGACAGCATCACGACTTTGCGGTCCGCGTCGCGCTCGCGCAGCAACTTGCACAGGTCCAGTCCGCTGGAGCCCTGCATGCGCACGTCGCACAACACCACATCGGGCTGCAGTTCGCCGACGACCTCGAGTGCGCGATCGACGCCGACGGCCTGTCCCACCACCTGCACCTGGTCCTTGAACGCGGCCAGCATCGCCTTGAGTCCCTCGATGACCATCTCGTGGTCATCGACGAGGACAAGTCGTACCGGGCCCGCCATGGCACCACAGTATGCAGGTTTTGATGGCGTGCCTCCTCCTCGGGCCGATTGGCGGCCCGCATCGTCGGCGCGCGGTTGGCCTCCGGAATCCCCCTTATGGGGGAGGCTGGACACCGACGGTTCGGGGCACCCTGTGGGCGTGCGAGCCAAGGGTCAGACTCGTCCAGCCCGGAGTTTCTGGTGGGACCGGGCAATGCGGACGGAAGCCGATGTACTGCGTGCGGTGATCTTCGACGCCGACTCGGCGTTTCCCGACGTCGAACACGACGGTCCCACCACCGACTTGATCGATGCGGTGATGAGCCTGTTCGTCGCGGGTATCTGGGTCAGCGTGGTGAGCGCGCGGCCCCGCGCCCGAGTCGAGAGGCAGGTTCGGCATCTTCTCGGTGATGGCCTCGTGGAGACGATCGTGACCATCGACGACTTGTCCGAACCCGCCGTAGACCTTGCTCGCACGGGTGAGCTGTACCGGCTGGCGTTGTGGGAGCTAGGGATAACGCCACGGGCCGCGTTGGCGGTTGCCGGCTCAGGCGATGGCTTGCGCACCTCGGCCGCCGCCGGGTTGCCGGCAGTATTGGTCGACTACAGCCAGCTGTCGGCGGCCAGTTGTCAGCAGGCGCACCGGCGCTGGTGGATTCGTCAGGCTGCCTAGCTGGGCTGGTGCCCTAGCCGCGTAGCGTTTCGATGATCGCGCTGAAGTCTTTGTCGCCGTTGCTTGTTGCGAATTTCGCGTAGAGGTCGGCGGCGTGGCTGCCCAACGGGGCGGCTGATCCGGTCGAGTGGACCGCATCCATCGCCAGACCGAGGTCCTTGTTCATCAGCGCGGTGGCGAAGCCGGGTTGGAAGTCGTTGTTAGCCGGGGATGTCGGCACCGGGCCGGGCACCGGGCAGTTAGTGTGCACCGCCCAGCAGTTTCCGGTCGCCCCGGTGATGACGTCGAACAGCGATTGTGCTGACAGCCCGAGCTTTTCGGCCAGCACAAACGCTTCGCCGATCGCGATCTGATGGACGGCCAGCACCATGTTGTTGCAGACCTTCGCTGCCTGCCCGGCGCCGGCGTCGCCGCAGTGAATGATCTTGCCTGCCATGGGTTCCAGCACTGGGCGGGCCCGCTCTACGGCGTCTGCCTCGCCGCCGACCATGAAGGCCAGAGTGCCGGCAGCCGCGCCCTTGACGCCGCCGGACACCGGCGCGTCGAGCTGGGCTGCGCCGTGTGAGCCCGCCAACGCATGAACTTCGCGGGCGTCGTCGACGGAAATGGTTGAGCTGTCGATGAACAACGTTCCTTCGCCGACGGCGGGCAGGATGTCGGCATAGCAGCGCTTCACCAGGTCGCCGTTCGGCAGCATCGTGATCACGACGTCCGCCCCGGTGGCGGCCGCCGCGCCACTGTCCAGCACCTCGACGCCGTTGCCGATCGCGGCCTCGACCGCGGCGGGAACCGGGTCGAAACCCCGCACGGTGTGGCCGGCGTCGACCAGGTTCTTCGACATGGGACCGCCCATGTGGCCGAGCCCCAAAAACGCGACCGTGAAAGTATCTGTCATCTGCCCCTACCTAGGCGCCGGCGCGCACCCGGGCGGCTTCGGCTCGGCCGATGACCACCCGCATGATTTCGTTGGTTCCCTCCAGGATGCGGTGCACCCTCAGATCGCGCACGATCTTCTCCAGACCGTACTCGCGAAGGTAGCCGTAGCCACCGTGCAGCTGCAGGGCCGTGTCTGCGACGTCGAAACATGCGTCGGTGACATAGCGTTTGGCCATCGCGCACAGTTCGACTTTGTCGTCGGCGTCGCTGTCCAGTGCCGCCGCGGCCCGCCACAACATCAGTCGGGACGTTTCCAGCGCGGTGGCCATGTCGGCCAAGGTGAATCGGATGGTGGGCTCGTCGAGCAGGGGAGCCCCGAATGCTTCGCGGTGTGCGACATAGGTCGCGGCTTTGTCGTAGGCAGCCTGTGCGCCGCCGAGCGAGCAGGCCGCGATGTTGATCCGGCCGCCGTTGAGGCCGTTCATCGCGATGCCGAAGCCGCCGCCCTCGCCCTCGGCGCCGCCGAGCATCGCATCGGCGGGCACCCGTACTCCGTCGAGCACCACCTGCGCGGTCGGTTGCGCGTTCCAGCCCATCTTCTCTTCGTGTGCGCCGAAACTCAGCCCTGGAGTTCCTTTTTCGACGATGAACGCCGATATACCGCGTGGGCCGGGCTTTTCCGTGCCGCCGGTTCTGGCCATCACCACGTATACGTCCGAGGTGCCGGCTCCGGAGATGAACTGCTTGACGCCCTCGAGAACGTAGTCGCCGTTCTGCTTGACCGCCTTGGTGCTGAGCGCGCCGGCATCCGAGCCGGCACCAGGTTCGGTCAGACAGTAGCTGGCGATGGCGTCCATCGAGGCCAGCCGCGGTATCCAGTCCTTGCGCTGTTCGTCGGTGCCGAACGCGTCGATCATCCAGGCGCACATGTTGTGGATCGACAGAAACGCGGAGATCGTCGGGCAGGCCGCCGCGAGCTGCTCGAAGATCCGCACCCCGTCGAGGCGGCGCAACGCGCTGCCGCCCACGTCGTCGCGGCAGTAGATCGCCGCCATGCCGAGACCCGCAGCCTCACGCAGCTCGTCGACCGGGAAGTGTTGAGCCGCATCCCATTCCAACGCATACGGGGCAAGCTTCTTGGCGGCGAACGCAGCGGCCGTCTCGGTGATGACCCGTTCGTCGTCGTCCAGATCAAAGAGTTGCATCGCCGGGCTACTTCATCGTCGGGATGCTGAATTCGGCGCCGTCTTTGATGCCCGACGGCCAGCGCTCGGTAATGGTCTTGACCTTGGTGTAGAACTGGATCGACGCGGGGCCGTGCTGGTTGAGATCGCCGAAGCCGGACCGCTTCCAGCCGCCGAAGGTGTGGTAGGCCACCGGCACCGGGATCGGCACGTTGACGCCGACCATGCCGACCTGCACGCGGGACACGAAGTCGCGGGCGGCGTCGCCGTCGCGAGTGAAAATCGCCACCCCGTTGCCGTATTCGTGTTCGGTGGGCAACCGCAGCGCCTCTTCGTAGTCATGCGCGCGCACGATGCAGAGCACCGGTCCGAAGATCTCGTCGGTATAGATCGACATGTCGGTGGTGACATTGTCGAACAGTGTGGGGCCGATGAAGAAGCCCTTCTCCAGGCTGGCGTCATCGAAGGTCAATTCGTCGGTGGCACGCTCGCGGCCGTCGACCACCAGGTCGGCACCCGCTTCCACACCCTGGCCGATGTAGTCGCGCACTCGCTTGAGCGCGGCCTCGGTGATAAGCGGGCCGTAGTCGGCCTTCGGGTCGAGGCTGTGGCCTACCCGTAGCTGGTTGATCCGCTCAACAAGCCTGTTGCGCAACCGGTTTGCCGTCTCTTCGCCGACGGGCACCGCGACGCTGATCGCCATGCACCGCTCACCGGCGCTGCCGTACCCGGCGCCGATCAGCGCGTCGACGGCCTGGTCCAGGTCGGCGTCGGGCAGCACGATCATGTGATTCTTGGCGCCGCCGAAGCACTGCGAGCGCTTGCCGTTGGCGGCCGCGGTCTCGTAGATGTACTGCGCGATGTCGGAGCTGCCGACGAAGCCGACGGCCTGGACGTCGGGGTGGTGCAGGATGGCGTCGACGGCTTCCTTGTCGCCCTGCACCACCTGGAACACACCCGCGGGCAGGCCGGCCTCGAGGAACAACTCGGCCAGGCGCAGCGGCACCGACGGGTCGCGCTCAGAAGGCTTGAGAATAAAGGCATTTCCACATGCCAGCGCGGGGCCTGCTTTCCACAGCGGGATCATCGCCGGGAAGTTGAACGGCGTGATGCCGGCGACCACGCCGAGCGGCTGGCGGATGGAATAGACGTCGATGCCCGTGCCGGCGCCCTCGGTGAACTCGCCCTTGAGCAGATGCGGGATGCCGATGCAGAACTCGATGACCTCGATGCCGCGCTGGATGTCGCCCTTGGAATCGGCGACGGTCTTGCCGTGTTCCAGGCTGAGCAGTTCGGCGAGTTCCTCGACGTTGGCGTTGACCAGTTCGACGAACTTCATCATCACCCGGGCGCGGCGCTGCGGATTGAACGCCGCCCACTCTTTTTGCGCCTCCTTGGCCGAAGCGACTGCGGCGTCGACGTCGGCGGCCGACGCCAGTAGCAGCTGTGCCTGCACCTCGCCGGTGCTGGGGTTGAGCACGTCGGCGGTCCGGGTCGACGAGAGATTGCTACGGCGTCCGTCGATGAAATGCGGAATCTGTGTGGTCATGGGTGTCCTCGGACATAGAAAAGAAGCAGGTGGGTTTACTAGGACATCCTAGTAACTGCCCGGGCATGCTCGCAAGCGACGCAGGTCGGCGATGGCACGCTGGACTATGGTCGAGCAGATGGGACCGGAACGGCCGGGGGAGTGGGACGCCATGCGCGCCGCTCCGCGCCTGTACCGCCCGGTGTCTGCGCTGGCCGATCACACCGAGATCATCGGGCACTGGCATTCCCACATCGGTTACCGCACTCGAGCGCTGCCGCGCGGCGCGGTCACGCTGATCATCGACGTGGGACAACGACAGCAGGTGGATTTCTACGCCGCCGACGGCCGCACCAAGCTGAGGGTTCCGCCGGCCTTCATCACCGGATCGCACACCGCCTCCTACGTCTCGGAGATGGCGGCTGACGAGCCCGCGATGGCGGTCCATTTCCGGCCCGGCGGTGCGTTCCCGTTCTTCGGAATCCCGTTGAGCGACTTGGAGAATGCCCATGTGGGTATCGACCAGGTGTGGGGGCGGGCCGGCATCGAGTTGCACGAACAGCTGATCGACGCGCCGACCGCGGCCGCCAGATTCAGCATCCTGGAGAATTTCCTGCTCTCGCGACCATGGTCATCGGCACGTCGGCACCCCGGCGTGGCAGCCGCGATCGCCGCGATCGAGCACAACCCGTCCATCCGGATCGCGGACATCCGCGACCTGGTTGGCCTGTCCACCAAGCGACTGATCGCATTGTTCCGTGCCGAGGTTGGCCTGTCGCCCAAGGCGTACGCGCGAATTCGCCGCTTCCAATCAGCGCTGCGACTGCTCGGCACCGGGTCGGCGGCAGGCGCGCGAATCGCTGCCGATGTCGGGTACTTCGACCAGGCCCACTTTGTCCGGGAATTCCGGTCTTTCACCGGTATGACGCCGACGCAGTACGCGCAGCAGCGGATTCTGTTACCCAGCCACGTCCCCGTCGCACAGCAGATGCGACACAAATATCCAAGACCGCTCGCCGCGGCTCGTTGATGATGGCGCGATGGACAGCACCAAACACGCAGTAGCGGCCACCGGTTTACTCGTCGCGGCAATGCGCGCCGAGGAATCCGCGCGCGACGACGCGCTTTTCCACGACCCCTTCGCCGAACGGCTGGCCGGCGACGACGGCCGGCGATTGCTTGCGGAATCGAGCGCGGAGACAGGCCAACCGTCGGCGCCGATCGTGGTTCGGACAAGGCTTTTCGACGAGGCGCTGATGCGGGCGCACGCCGCCGGTGTTTCGCAGGCGGTGATCTTGGCCGCGGGTATGGATGCCCGCTCTTACCGGCTGGCGTGGCGTGACGACACCACTGTGTACGAGGTCGACCAGCCGCACGTGATCGCGATCAAAGACGAACGGCTCGCCGGGGAACAGCCGCGCTGCCGACGGGTGGCGGTCGGCATCGACCTGGCCGACGACTGGCCGAAAGCGCTTGAATCGCAGGGGTTCGACCGGTCGGCGCAGACGGTCTGGTTGATCGAGGGTCTGCTGCAGTACATCGACGCGCCGGAGGTGGACCGGCTGTTCGCACGCGTGGACGCGTTATCTGCGCCCGGTTCGGTGCTGCTTTACGACGTCGTCGGCAAGAGATTGCTGGAAGCGCCGTTCTTGCAGGCGACTCAGGAGTTCATGAAAAAGCTTGGTGCACCATGGGTTTTCGGCAGCGACACACCCGCTGCCCTCGTCGAGGGCCGCGGCTGGGCCGCAACCGTCACCGATATGGCCGTACCGGGCAACGCGTGGAAGCGGTGGGAGCACCCGGCGATTCCCGCCGATGTGCCCGACGCGCCGCGCGGCTACTTCATCGAGGCGGTCAAGGCCTAGTCGACACCGCTGCCAGCGTGGGGGTGGGCGCCGCCGGGTCCCCCGGCGCTGCTCCGAATTTCCTTATCGCCCGGCTCCGAAGATTCGTCGAGCTGTTTGGGGCAGTACGCCTTCGCCGAGATCGTCGCGAACTGGGCCGCGCCGTTTTCGGTGAGCGCGGGGTTGTTCTCCTGCAAATGCTTGATCAGGTGCAGACCGGTCATCCCGTTGTGGATATGCGCGCATACCGCTTGGCCGGCGCTGATGGCCTGGCCCGGGTCGCCGTAGCCGATGCCCACCTTGTTCAGGTCCGCCAGGAATGACCCGTTGTTGTCATTATTGGGTGTGTCGTCCACGCCGGGTTCGGCATTCGCGGGTACCGCGAAAATTACCCCCATCGCGACCCCGAGAATTGCTAACAGCGGTTTCATCGATCCTCCTCCGATGGTTGTTTGAGCCGGCTATCCCAGCCGGGATTCGGTCTTGGTGGCCGAGGCCGCGGCCGTGCCGTCGGCGCTCAAGTGCACGGCATGAATGCCCGGCTTCGTCGACAGCTTCGCGACGAGATCGTCGAGTCCCGCCTCGTCGACGTTCCAGTGCTGAACCTGGTCAGGCTGCTCCTGCAGTTGCGCGATCACTTTGTCGAGCGGGACCGGTCCCTTGGTGCGCGCGGGCGCCGTCACTTTGGCGCGGACGCCCGCTGAGCTGACGACGCGGGAGGCCGGGCTGCCCAGCGCGCCTCCGGCGGCGCTGCCCAGGGTGGCCTGGTTGAGCGCACCGAGCGGAAGATCCATCGTGGGAGCCGCCGTTGCGGCAAACGTGCTGTCCGGCAATGCCGTAGCGGCAAGCCGGATCGCCGGCGTGGCGCCGGCCCAGCTGGGCGGGACCGACAATTTGCCCACCGTCTGCGCGCTGCCCAAGGCAGCCGATGCCGCTCGGGCGCCGAGGTGTGGAGCGACGTGCCCCGGCGACGACAGCCCCCCATTAAGTGAGCCCAGCGGTACCCCATGGCTCCACGGCTGATAGATGAAGAAGTTCTTCCATTGCGAAATACCAAGGCCAGTCGAGCTATTGGCGACGTTGGTCCAGGTGGCCTGGCCTCCGATTCCCGAAATCATCGAGGACAGGTTGGTCCACGTCGTGGACAGATAAGAACCACCCGGGAAGCTGTTGAAAAAGCTGGTGAAGAAGTTGGTGTAGTCGCTGTTGAACTGGCCGACGTCGGTGAGGAAGGTGTTCCAGGTCGCTTCGATCTGCTCGATGATCGACTCCGCGCTTGTCGTGCCGGACGTCGTGCTTGCGGCGGCAACGGCGGCCGACTGGGTCGCGGTGCCGCTGCCGTTGGTGGTTTGCGGCGCCTCGGTGAATGAGCCCAAGCCGCTGGTGGCCGCCTGCGACGAGCCAGCGTAGCCGGTTATCGCGGCGACGTCTTGGGCCCAGAACTGCGCGTACTCGGCCTCGAGAGCTGCGATCGATGCGTTGTTCTGCCCCAGGATGTTCGACTGCAGCAGCGTTAACAGCTGAGTGCGGTTGGCCAGGATCTCCGCCGGCGGCACAGTGGCCGCCAACGCGGTCTCGTAGGCGCTGGCCGCGGCCCGGGCCTGCCCTGCGGTCTGCTCGGCCTGGCCCGCTGTGGTCGACAGCCACGACACGTACGGCCCGGCGGCCGCCGCCGCGGCCTCCGACGACGGACCTGTCCATTCGCCGCTGACCAGCCCGGCAATCACCGACTGGAAGTTGGCGGCGGTGGACTGCAATTCGCCGGCCAGACCTTCCCAGGCCGCCGCCGCGGCCTGCAAGGACTCGGTACCCGGGCCCGAGTAGATCTTGGTGGAGATGAGCTCCGGCGGCTGTGCTGCGAAATCGAAAACCATTGTCAGCCTTCCTTATTCCGCACTCGGGGGGATCACGATGATGGTCGCGGTGGTGGCGATGTCGTCGACCGCCACGGCCCCGGGCACTCGGTAGCCCTGCCCCACGGCAGCGCGGGTAGCGGTCCCACCGATGGCGCGGCCCGCCAGACTCGCCAGCGCCGTCTCGCCGAACATTCCGTTCTGACCGACGGCGGCCAGCTCGGGAGCAGCATCGAGCGCCGTCGCGTTCATCTCGGCCGCAACCGTGCGGACCGCGGGCACGGCCGACGCCCAGTTCTGCGGCACTGATAAGGCGCCGATGGTGCCGGCCCGGCCGACCGACGCCAGCGCCCCGACATTCCCGCCGCCGGAGTATGAGCCGCTCAGCAACCCGCTGTGCAGCAGCGGCGACAGTGCGCCGACGATGGGCTTGGGGCTGAGCAACGGCCCGATGCCTTGGATGCCGGTACCCAGGGCCGGGATACTGATGCTGACCTGCCACCAGTTCTTGAACAACCCCGCGATTCCGAGCGGGCTCCATGGTCCCGAGCCGAAGGTGCTGATGGTGCTGGTGAACGTTGTGATCGTCTTCTCGATATCCGCGATGCCCATGGTCACCCAGGGCGGCAAGTTCAGTGGCGCCGCAGCCGGGAACCAGGTGAGGAACTCCTTGCTGAGGTTCGTGAGATCCGTTCCCCACGTTGTCAGTTCGGCATTCAGCTGAGTCAGCCACGATGACAGGCTGTCAGCTCCCGACTGCGCCGCGGCGGCCGACTGGGTGGCCTGCCCGGTGTCGTTGGTGGTCGCGGGTGCGGCGGTGAACGGCGTCAGCTGGCTCGCCGTGGCGGCAGCCCCGGCGTAGCTGTACATCGCGCCCGCGTCTTGAGCCCAGAATTCGGCGTAAGTGGCCTCGTTGGCGGCGATGGCCGGCGTGTTCTGACCCAGAAAGTTCGTTGCGACCAGCAAGGCCAACAGCGCCCGATTCGCGGCGATCACCGGTGGCGGGATGCTGGCGGCAAAGGCGGCCTCGTAGGCCGCCGCTGCCGCCTGGGCCTGGGCTGCGGTCTGCTCGGCCTGTGCCGCGGTGCTGCTCAGCCACGTCGTGTACGGCGCCGCCGCGTCCGTCATCGCGGTGGACGACGGCCCCTGCCAGCCCGAGCTGGTCAACTCGGTGACCGTGGACGCGTATGAGGTCGCGGTGGTCTGCAATTCGCTGGCCAGGGCGTCCCAAGCGGTCGCCGCCGCGAGCAATGGTGCCGAGCCCGGCCCGGAGTAGATCCGGCCGGAGTTTACCTCCGGCGGTAGCGCTCCGAAATCCAACATCCGCTTCCCTCGCTAGTGTGTGGTCCCCGGCGCTCGCGCCTTGTCGCGCTGAGCGGTTCACAAGTTGGCGGGAGCTTCTGTTGGCTGCTGGCAATCGGGTGCATATTGCCTGGCAGTTGCCTGGATTTTCCCGTTGCTGGAAGGCTAGCCAGCACCACCGATTCTGGCGTCGACGTAGCTCGCGGGGTTACACCTTGGCGGCGGTCCGCAGGCATCGCGAGCGCCGGTCGGGGGCTTGCTTATCGCGCCCCGAAAATGCCCCGTGAACTGCAGAAATTCCGGGCCTGGCGGTGGCCGATTAGTCGCATGGAGCCGATGAACGACCGGTGTCGGCGAATAAAAATCTGGGAATCAAAAACTCGGGTCTATGCCCTCGCCGCTGACCCGCTGCGCGGATTTCCCGACGTTTCAGCACGCCACACCGGGTTTTGCGGCCCATCAACTCCGGCGCCGTTGGGGGCCGTTGGGGCGGGCGTGAGCGTGGGAAAACCTGCGAACCTGCCGGACGGGCCTACAGTCTTCTCAGAAGCGATGTTCGCACTTGAGGAGACATGCACATGTCGTTCGTCACCACGCAGCCCGAGGCACTGAGCTCGGCGGCCACCGCCCTGGGCGGGATCGGCTCGTCCTTCAGCGCTCAAAACGCCGCCGCGGCGGCCCCGACAACCGGGGTGGTCCCGGCCGCAGCCGACGAGGTGTCGGCCCTGACGGCGGCCCAGTTCGCCGCGCACGCGCAGCTCTACCAGGCTGTTGCTGCCCAAGCTGCCGCGATCCACGAGCAGTTCGTGAACACCCTGTCGACCAGCGCTGGGTCGTACGCGGCCACCGAGGCCGCCAACGCCGCCGCCGCAGGCTAGCTAACAATTTTCTGCCTGCCGGGCCCTGTGATGGCACCCGGCCGACAGTTATTTGTCGGACCCGTCGAAGGCGTCGGCCGCAGTGCCGATAGCTCGACATAGGAAGATCAGTGCCGGAATCCGTATCGCAGGCAGGGACCACCCTTGTCGACGCCGAACGCTTGATGCAGAGTGGCAACTTTGAGCAAGCAGCGGAGATGCTCGAGAACGCCGTCGAGGCGGAGCCCACTATTGAAGCGCTGTACTTGCTCGCCACCTCGTATCTGGAACTCGGAGAGTATGACAAAGCACTTCACTATGCGTCGGCCGCGGTAGAGAAGGATTCCTCCTCCGCGCCTGCTACAGATTTACGCGCGAAGGTGAATCTGGCTCTGGGACAATATGATTCCGCGTTGTCGGATTACATCGCTCTTGCTGACCTGTGTCGCGAACAGCGCCAGCCGCCGCCCGACAGTTATCCCATTCCAGCGCATTTCGCCCTGCACAACATCGAACAACTCGACCACATCCTGACCGTCGCACATCGCGATCAGCAAGCGCCCGCCGCGGCGTCGACCGAACAACTTCTCGGTCTGCGTCGCGGCCTCATCGACGTGATCGATAAGGCAAACGGCGAAGCGCCATGGGTGTCCGTCCCGGGCAGAAGCAGTCAGATCCTCGCCGATCCGCCGTACGTGAGGATTTCCGAGCAGAGGCTGCCACGATATTTGAACCCGGCAGTCGACTTTGGGCCGATCCAGCAAGGTATCTCGACCGGTCAGCAGTTCCAGGTCATCGACGACTTCCTCACGCCGGCCGCGTTGGAGCAGGTGCGAAAGTTCTGCTTGGAATCCACCGTCTGGCGCCACCCGTACAAGTTCGGCTACGTCGGTGCTTTTCCGCAAGACGGATTCGCGAGCGTCTCGCTGTTCGCTGTCGCCGAAGAGTTGCTTGCGGCGCTCGGTGAAGCATTCGAGGGATATCAACTGGCGCAATGGTGGGGGTTCGTCTACGACTCCAAATTGCCGGGCACCGATATCCACGGTGATGATGCCGATTTCTCGTTGAACTTATGGATCACCCCCGATTCGGCGAACCTCGACCCGAATTCGGGCGGCCTGGTTGTCTGGGACACGACTGCACCAAGTGACTGGACCTTCGACGCTTACAACTCGGGAGGGGACCGCGTCACGCAGTTCCTCCGGGAGCGCAACGCTGAATCGCAGGTCATTCCCCACCGCGCGAACCGGGCAGTCTTGTTCGAAGGGCACCTCTTTCACCGAACCGATGGGTTCACCTTCGCGCCGGGGTTCGCCAATCGGCGACGCAGCCTGACCTTCTTGTTTCGGCGCACCAAGCGCTGATGACGGCGCGGCCGGCGGCGAGCGCCTGCTGCGGGCCGGCCGTTGCGTGTAACCCGAGACGCTATGGACCACTGACAGGCAAGATTCTCGGTGGAGCCACGCTCTCGACAGGCAGGCGATATGTGACGGCACACGGCGATTCCGTCGGCCCGCGACCCTTGCGGTTGGTGTCCGGCGACGGCTACCCGGACTGGGAGGCGGTCTATCAAGACAACGCCACCTGGGTTTATCGCACCATCCATGCGCGAGTCGGCAACCGGGCCGACGCCGAGGATCTCACCGCCGAGGTCTTCCTGGCCGCGCTGCGGCCAATGCGACTGACGGCCAGTGTCGGTGAGGTTCGCGGCTATCTGCGGGCCACCGCGCGAACCGTGCTGGCCGCGCACTGGCGTGAGACGCTGGGGCGGGAGATCACCTCGATTGACGACATCGAACAGCCGCCCGAGAGCGAGCAGGCGATCAGCACCGCCCCGCAGCGGGTGGCCGGTGTACTTGGACAGTTGCCGGACAACTATCGGCGGATCTTGGAATTGCGTTTCCTGCAAGGGCGTTCGATCAAGGACTCGGCGGCCGAAATGGGAGTTAGTGTCGCCAATGCGAAGGTGCTCCAGCATCGGGCATTGCGCCTGGCCGCACAGGTCAACGAAAAGAGCGGATCATGAACGCGCGTGGGTTGCGCAGGTACATCGACGACCTGCTGCGGGGCCGTCGCCCAAAGCCGTTCCGGCCCGGCGACTTCGAAGCCGCACAAATTCGGACGGCGATCGACCTGCAGGCAGCAAGGCTGGGCAGTGATGCCCCACGGCAGGAATTCCTCACCGACCTGCACCGTCGGCTCGCGGAGCAACAGGACGGCACCGCCGATCGGGCGCCGAAGTCGACTGCGACCCGAAGGAATGTCATCGTCGGGACGTCGGCAGCCGCGGCGGCGGCGGTGGCGGCGGTGTCCATCGATCGGGCGTTGATCGATGGCGCTCAGGTCGCCGACGGAGGCAACAGCGGGTCCCGGGAGCTCACGCCGAGCAGTGGACGCTGGGTGCCCGTCGCGGCCAGCGCCGACGTGCCCGACGGATTCATGCGGCCCTTCGATGTCGGCGCCGTGATCGGGTTCGTTCGTCGAGTCGATGGCAAGCCCGAAGCCGTCTCGGGGGTGTGCACTCACCAGGGTTGCCGACTGTGGTTCGACGCGCCCGACGACCGACTGCGCTGCCCGTGCCATTCGACGTCGTTTTCGCCCGTCGGCCAGGTGTTGACCCATCAACTACCGATAGCACCAAAACCGCTGCCCACGTTGATGGTTCGCGAGCAGGGCGGCGCGATCGAAGTGTTCGTTCCGGCACCGCCGACCGAACACGCCTAATCACGTGTAACCCACCGCGCTATCTCTTGGCGACGCGTATTTTTCCGCCGAGGATGGAGGTGTATCGCTATGCCCGGACGACCTCGGGGCTCGCGTGCAGTGGTTCTGATGTTGATGGTGCTGGCCGGATGCTCGTCATCCCCGTCAGTGAAGGCGCCTTCGGTGACCTTCGGACCGGCGGCGACGACGCCCGGAATGCCGGGTATGGGCGGGATGCAGCCGATGCCGAACGTGCCTGCGAGTCCGGCCGCCCCGACCGCAGGATCAGCAGCTCCGGTGGCCGGCAACGCCGTCAGCATCGACAACTTCGCGTTCGCCCCCACGACGCTGACCGTCCCAGCGGGTAGCACGGTCACCTGGACCAACCGGGACGAAGAACCGCACAACGTCGTCGCCGACGACGGGTCGTTTCACTCACCTGGAATGGGTTCGCAGACAACGTTTACCTACACCTTTGTGAAAGCCGGCAAGTTCGGCTACGTCTGCTCGATCCACCCGTTCATGCATGCCACCGTGGTGGTGACGCAATGACGGACGCGCCGCACACCATGAATCGGCGCCAACTGATTCGGCACAGCGCATGGTTCGGTGCAGCCGTCGGCCTGGCAGTGGTTGGCGGCGAAGTCATCTCCCACGTCGCCGGCACCGCCGATGCCGCGCGCAATCAGGGCCGGCCCACCCTGAGGTTCGCTCAAATCAGCGACAGCCACATCGGGTTCCTGGGTAAAGCAAATCCGAATGTCGCGGGCTCGTTCAGCCAGGCGATCGATCGGATCAACAACCTCGGTTACACACCGGATTTCGTGATCCACACCGGCGACCTGACCCATATGGCCACACCGGGCCAATTCGATCAGGTCAAGCAGATGATGACCGGGTTGAACACGTCGCACGTGTTCACCGTTCCCGGAGAACACGACTCGATCGACGATGCGGGCCAGAAGTACCGCAGTTCTTTCGGCGCCGGGACCCGTGGGGACGGTTGGTACAGCTTCGACGTCGCCGGAGTGCATGTGATCGCGTTGGTCAACACACTGAACCTGAAAAAGCTTGGGCACCTTGGCGTTGAGCAACTCGAGTTCGTCGCCAAAGATGTGGCGGCACTGCCCAGCGACACGCCGATCATCGTATTCAGTCATATCCCGCTGTTCGCCATGTATCCGGAATGGGGTTGGGGGACCGACGATGCCGCCCAGGCGCTGAGCTATCTGCGCCGCTTCTCGTCGGTGACCTGCCTCAACGGCCATGTCCATCAAGTCTTTTCCAAAACCGAAGGCAACGTGACGTTCCACAGTGGAACCACGACCGCCTATCCGCTGCCGCATCCCGGCGACGGGCCGGCGCCCAAGCCGGTCACCCTGCCGGCCGGCAAATTACACGACGCGCTGGGAATCCGTGAAGTCAGCTACAACCGGGGCGAGACCGTGCTCGCCTTGAAAGAGAAGGCACTGCAATGACGCTGATCCGGATCGGGATGGCCGCTGCGATGGCGATCACTGGGGTCAGTCATGCGTATCTGTATGTCCACGGCTACCAGCACATCCCGACGATCGGCACAGCTTTCGTCGTGCAGGCCAGTGTCTCGTTCGCTCTCGCGGTGCTGATTCTGCTCGGCGGCCCATGGTGGCTTCAGTGGGCTGCGGCCGCGGTGGCCGGCGGTGCACTGGTCGCCTTTGCGTTGTCACGCACCGTCGGACTCTTCGGATTCTCCGAAACGGGATGGCAACCGTCGCCACATGCGGCGATCAGCGTGCTTGCCGAACTACTGGCCGTCGGGCTGTGGGCGGTCTACGCGATCGGGCACCGGACCAAGCGCGGATTCTGACAGAGCCGGCTTGGGCGCCTCTGGCAATGACGGGATACTCAACCTGACTGGTATGTCATGTTGTGGCGTGTCCGCAGCCGGGGCAGAACCGCGCATTCTGCGAGTGCGGGGCTCCGCAGTTCGAGCAGTAGCGGTTGGTGGCCGCGGTGGCGGAATCGGCGGGCGCGGCGTTTGCCCCGGACGGGACCGGGCCGGTCACCGGCGCGCTTGGGGGTGGTTGATTCGCGGAGTCAGGCGGTGTCGACCACCTCTGCTGGACTGGGGTAGACCCCGAATGGGGATCGCTCAAGTCGGCGCCGGTGGTCAGCTCGGCCGGTTGGTGGATCGTCGGGTTCCACCTGGGCTGGGAACCCTGGCCCGGGAAGTATGCTGCGGCGCCGGCGGGCTTAAGGCCTCGGCGCCGCAGCAGCAGTACCATCACCGCGGCCGCAACGGCGACGAGCGCCACACCGCCGAGGACGAACCACAGAGCGCTAAATCCCGAGGAGGTCGGGACGTCTCCGAACTGTGCTTGGGCCTTCGTCGCGTTGGTCTTGAACACCGCGGCCTGTCCGTAGTTCCGCGACAGGGCGAGAATCTTATCGAACGTTGCGATCGCAGAGGTGTAATGCCCCGCGTAGTAATCGGTGAGGCCGCTGCGGAACTGGACATCGAGGGGACCCAGCTCGGCCTTGGTCCCGTTGCGGGTGAGCAACTCGGTCAGCCCCGACGCCGGCGCAATGAAGTTGAAGGCCTGCGTTTCCCCGGCGGGTAAGCGGCTGTTGACCCCCAGGACCTTGCCGTCGATCCCGACGGTGGGGCCTCCGCTCATGCCCTGCGACAGTGCTGAATCGGTCTCATAGACCGGTACCGATGCGTCGGTCTTGATGGCGCTGATGGTGCCATCTTTGTTATCCGGATTCAGGGAAAAGTCGGTGATCTGTTCGGTGCTCGCCGGATAACCGATGGACACGACCTGTTGACCGACCTGGACGTCAGAGCCGGCGGCTAGTTCGCTCGACGGCAGATCGGTGGCCTCCACCTTCAGCAGCGCGACATCACCCTGGGACACCGGACGGACCTCAACGACCCGGGCGGGTAGGACCTGCGGTTTTGCCCCAGGCCCGGGATCGATCGCAACACGCAGCTTCTGATCGATGGGGGACCCCCCGGCCTGTCCCTCGATCTTCCAATTCGCCATCGCATCGCTAAAGAATTTGCTCGCGTCGATGGTCGGGTCTTTTTGGACGTCTTGGTTGACTATCTGATGGATGATGTCGGCCCGCGCTCCCTCCGGTCCGAGGTCGGCGCAGTGTCCGGCGGTGCCCACATATCCCGTCGGGTTGACCACGAAACCGGTGCACGAGATGGTCACCTTGAAGGGTTGATCGATATCGGTGAAATACCCTTTGTCGGTCCCCACGTAGGCGCTGAGGTCCCCCTCGATATACACCACCGCCGGGCGGATCAGATTTTCGGCCAACTGCACCGGCGTCGCCTTCGGCCGAGCACCCTGGTCGGCCCGGCTCACAGGGGCACCCACGAATACAAGCCCTACCACCGACACCAGCACCGCAAGTGATCTGAGTTGGGAGTGAAACATTTCCAACCCCCTTCGGCATTGAGGGGACCGCCACGGACCTTCCTGACCGCTACTTCCCTGGTGGGGAGGGCAGATGGCCGTCCTACCAAGGCAGCGGATACGACGGTACCCGGAAGGACTGGTTACGTATCAGGTTTAGCGGAAGGATCTCGACCGCATTCAGGCATTGGCGCCGCCCGCACAGCGGTGATGCCCAGACGCCGACGCACCCGCGCCCAGAATCGGGCCAATTACGTTGCCGCCGAGCGACGACATGATCAAGGGAGGCGAGAGCGGATGCGGCGACTGCCGATCGTCGCAAAATGACGAGTCGCCGCCCTGCTGGATGTGGGACGGGTTATTTCTTGGACGGGATCACAATCACCACGATCAGCGTCAGAATGCTGAAAAATAATCCGAGGATGCCCCAGCCGAATGGGTTGCGGCCCTTGGTCCCTGCGATGAGCGCGCACACGATAGCCGCGATGACGCTGCCGATCGCGACGAAAATGCCCTTGATGCCGCGCAAGATAAAGCCCGCGGCTTCCGGCTGGCTATAGCTGGCCAGTAACAGTTGATGAAGCATGATGACCTCCTCAACACCAATAGGGTCACCCGTGTGAAGCCACGGATGGAAATACCCCAAACGGGCTGAATCAAACCGCCGTCCTAGCGGTTACGCAGGCCCTCAACGAAAGCCCGGGCCTCGTCCCAGCTCGGTAACATTCCGGCGGCGCGCACTTCGTCCAGGGTGGGTGCGGCAGCGTCACGGTCGGAGATCACCAGTTCGTGCCCGCTGGGCCAGTCGATCGCCAACGCCGGGTCGGTGGGGGCGATGGTGTGTTCGCGTTGCGGGTTGTATTCCGCTGAACACAGGTACATCACCGTCGAATTATCTTGCAGTGCAAGGAACCCATGCGCCAGCCCCTCGGACAGGTAGACCGACTTGTGGCTATGAGCGTCGAGCACGAGGGCGTCCCAGCGTCCGAACGTCGGCGATCCCACCCGGATGTCGACAACGACGTCGAAAACCGAGCCGGACAGGCAGGTCACGTATTTGGCTTGGCCCGGCGGCAGTTGGGCGAAATGCAGGCCGCGCAGCACGCCGGCCGCCGATACCGAGCAATTGGCTTGCTGGACGTCCAGGCGATGACCCGCGAACTCGGTGAACTCGCGGTCGGTGAGCCATTCGAAGAACATCCCTCGTGAATCGGCATGCAGTGCCGGCGTAATCTCCCATGCTCCGGCAATGTCGAGTTCGCGGGCTCCCATCTCATTGACCCCGCTGCTCGTAGCGAGCCTCGACGGCGTCTTTCAGTGGCCGCCACCAGGATTCGTGGTCGCGATACCAGTCGATGGTGAGGCGCAGACCTTCGGTAAAATCGGTATGCTTTGGCGCCCAGCCTAATTCACTGCTCAGCTGAGTCGGATCGATCGCGTACCGGAGGTCGTGGCCGGCGCGGTCGACAACGTGATCGAAGTCGTCGGGATCGCGTCCCATCAACTCGAGCAGGGTCCGCAGCACCGAAAGGTTGTCGCGTTCGCCGTCGGCACCGATCAGATACGTCTGCCCGGCCCGGCCGCGTTCGAGAATGCGGCGGACCGCGTCGTTGTGGTCGTCGACATGGATCCAGTCCCTGACGTTGGCCCCTGTGCCATACAACTTCGGCCGTCGGCCGGCCAGCACGTTGGTGATCTGCCGCGGGATGAACTTCTCAACATGCTGATACGGCCCATAGTTGTTGGAGCAGTTCGAGATTGTCGCGTGCACACCGTACGACCGCACCCAGGCTCGGACCAGCATGTCGGAGGCCGCCTTGGTCGAGGAGTACGGGCTCGACGGGTTGTAGGGCGTGGACTCGGTGAACCGCTGCGCATCGTCGAGTGCGAGATCGCCGTAGACCTCGTCGGTGGAAACGTGATGCAGTCGCACCCCGTGCCGGCGTACCGCTTCCAGGATGGTGAAGGTCCCGATCACGTTGGCCTGCAGGAACGGGGCAGGGTCGGCCAGTGCATTGTCGACATGTGTTTCGGCGGCAAAGTGCACCACCGCGTCGGACTCGTCGACCAACTGTGAAACCAGTTCCGCGTCGGTGATATCACCTTGCACCAGCCTGATGTCGGCGTCGACAGCAGCCAGTGATTCGCGGCTGCCCGCATATGTCATGGCATCCAGAACCGTCACCGCGTCGTCCGGATGGTCGCGCACGGTGGCGTGCACGAAATTGGCGCCGATGAACCCAGCGCCACCGGTGACCAGCAACCGCATGGAGAAACCCTAGCCCGGCGGTCAGCCGGCGGGCGTCAACCCCAGCGCGCCGGCCAGTTCTTCCAGCACGCCCACCAGCTTGCCGTCTGGCCCGCCGAGCACCTGGATCGCCACGTGATCGGCGCCGGCCTCCAGATGCTCGTTGAGGCGCGCTGCGATCTGCTCGGGGGTGCCGTAGGCGACCACTGCGTCAATCAGCTTGTCGCTGCCGGGTTTACGTACGTCGGAATCGGTGAACCCGAGCCGGAGCCAGTTGTTCACGTAGTTGCTCAGGCCAAGGTAGAAATCAACCGTCTTGCGGCCGATTTCACGCGCCTCGTTGGCATTGGCGGTCAGCACCACCTTGTGTTCGGGAGCCAGAAACACCGTGTTGCCGATCAGCTCGCGCGCGTGCGCGGTGTGCTCCGGCGTCGTCAAGTACGGATGCGCACCGGCACTGCGTTCCGCCGAGAGGGCCAGCACTTTGGGGCCCAGTGCTGCGAGCACTCGCCGGCTGGTCGGCACCGATGCGCCGTCGAGCTCGTCGAGATAGTCGACGAGCGCTTCGTAGGGCTTCTTGTAGTCGCCGGTGTGTTCGGGATGGCCTACACCGACACCCAGTAAAAACCTTCCGGGGTAAGCACTTTCGATGCGATGGTAGGACTTGGCGACGTCGGCGGCCGGCGACGCCCAGATGTTGATGATCCCGGTCGCCAGTTGCAGTGCCGACGTCTCGGCCAGGGCCGGTTCCACCCACTCAAGGTCGGCATCGGGGGAGCCGCCGATCCAGGCCGCGCCATAGCCAAGTGATTCGATTTGTTTGGCGAGATTCGGGCTGATGGATCTGCTGGAGAGCCAGACGCCGAACCGGCCCAACTCGGGTTTGAGCGAAACGCCCTC
Organism: Mycobacterium sp.; assembly: GCF_049278535.1. Classification (GTDB taxonomy): domain Bacteria; phylum Actinomycetota; class Actinomycetes; order Mycobacteriales; family Mycobacteriaceae; genus Mycobacterium. The sequence continues at coordinate 55,475 of NZ_JBAPMI010000079.1, forward strand.
GGTCATCTAGGTCCCCCTCTGGTTCGTCAGGCCGGCGTCAGTCCGAGCGGCCCCGCGAGTTCGGCTAGCGCCGACACTAGGTTTTCATCTTTGGTCAGGATCTGCACAGGCACGTGGTCGGCACCGGCGTCCAGGTGCTCTTTCAGCCGCGCCGCAATTGCCTCCGGGCTGCCGTATGCCACCAGCGCATCGATCAGGCGGTCGCTGCCCGGGAAGGTTACCTCTTCCTCGGAGAAGCCCAGCCGCTTCCAGTTGTTGCGATAATTGGCCAGGTTGAAATACACCGGGAGCACCTTGCGGGCGACGGCGCGCGCCTGCTCCGGATCGGTGGTCAGCACCGCCTTGTGTTCGGGCGCCAAAAACGCCGACGGGCCGATCAGCTCACGGGCCTGCGCGGTGTGCTCGGGGGTCGTCAGATACGGGTGCGCGCCGGCGCTGCGCTCGGCCGAAAGCTTCAGCACCCGTGGGCCCAGCGCCGCGACCACCCGACGGTCGGCGGGAACCCCGTACTCGTCGAGCTGATCCAGGTATTGCACCAGCGCGTCGTAGGGCTTGCGGTATTCGGTGACCGCCTCGGGATGCCCGACGCCGATGCCCAGCAGGAAACGGCCCGGGTAGGCCCGGTCGATGCGATGGAACGACTCGGCCACCGGTTTGGCGGCCGCCGACCAGATGTTGACTATGCCGGTGGCCACTTGCAGCGTCGTCGTCGCTTCCAGAAGGGGTTCGACCCACTCCAGCTCGGCGGGCGGCGAACCGCCGACCCAGACGGACCCGTAACCCAGGGCTTCGATGTCTTTGGCTTGTGCAGGTGTGACGCCGCGTCCGAATGATCCGAACCGGCCAAGATTGGGCTTGCTCGCTGCAGAATCGGTCATGGTTGCTCCAACCTACCGCCCGGTCGGCCCTATTCCGCTTGCGGTGAATCCTCGCCGGGTTCGTCCAGCGGTAGGTCGACATCCATGGCCGGCGGCAACTCCACCGGCAACAACACGATGAAGCGGGTGTCGCCTGGCACCGACTCGACGCGCAGATCCCCGCGATGCTTCTTGACCACGATCTTCCAGGCCAGATCCAAACCCAAGCCGGTACCTTCGCCGACCGGCTTGGTGGTGAAGAACGGATCGAAGATTTGCTCGCGCACGTCGTCGGGGATCCCTGGCCCGGTGTCGCAGATCTCGACCCGGACCATTTTCTCGCCGTCCCGGCGGGTCCGAATCGTCAGTGTGCCACCGCTTTCGCCCATCGCGGCAATGGCGTTGTCGATGATGTTGGTCCACACCTGGTTGAGATCGCCTGGGAAACAGGGAATTTGGGGAAGTGTTTTGTCAACTTCCTTGACCACCTTGATGGTCTTCGCGCCTTTGCCGCTGTCCTTGCCCAGCCGGTCGGCGAACATCGTCAGCGTGCTGCGCAGCAGTTCGTGGACATCAGCCACCTGGAACGGCGCGCGGTCCATCTGCGAATACTGTTTAGCGTCAGCGACCAACGCCGAGATCCGTTTGCTGGCTTCTGCAATTTGGTTCAGCAGCAGTTCGCCGTCGATCGTGTAACAGAGCCAGCGGATCGCCTTTTCCAATGACGTCGAGGCGTCGAGTTCTTCAGTGGTCGCGGATATCCGCTCCAACCAGTCGGTGTCGATACCGCCTTCGACGAAAGTCGGTGCCAGATCCCATGCGTCGTCGATGCCGTGGTCCTCGAGCCATGCGCCGACGGCGTCCTCGTTATCAGCGGTATCCAGCGCGCTCAGGTGCTCCGATCCTGCCTTGGCGACTTGCTCGGCGATTTGCTCCTGCAAGTGCACCAGACCGCGCAGTGCCTCCGGAGTGATGGTGCCGTCGGCGAGCATCACCATCTTCTGCCGCATGCCGGCGATGCGCTCGCGCAGCTCGGCAGCGGCCCGCACGCTGGCCGCCGCGGGATTGTTGAGCTGATGGGTCAGCCCGGCCGACAGTTGCCCCAGCGCCAGCAGCTTTTCGCGGTTGTCGATGATTCGCCGGGTCCGGTCGGTGCCCACCGCGATCCCGTCGAGCAGATGGACCGCCATCGGGAATTGGTCCTTCATGAACTTGGCGAACACCGGAGCGTCCATGACGAAGAAGCGCGACGGCTTGGTCACGTGCACCGACGCGTCGTAGCTCTTTTGCTTCCCGCCGGTGAACGCTCGCCATGCGCCGAAGTACACCCCGCGCTGCGACGTCCGGTTCGTCTCGATGTCCTGGCCGCCGGAGAGCTTCGACATCGTCAGCTCGCCGTCGATCAGAACGTAGAAACAGGTCGCCGGCTCACCCTCGACGATGATCGGCCCCGGCTGAAATTCCTGAATATGCCCGTTGGCGCACAACGTCGCGAGCTGCTCGTCGGAGAGTGCCTCGAACAGGAACAGGGTGCGCAGCTCGTCGGGCTGACACAGCGATTTACTTGTCATGATTCCGCCAGGTATCGGTGGACCAGCATCACGGCCATCGATCCTTCACCGACGGCGGCCGCGACCCGTTTGGCGGATTGGGAGCGCACATCGCCTGCCACGAATACGCCCGGCACGCTGGTCTCCAAGTGGTGCGGCGGACGGTCCAGGGTCCATCCGCACACGTTGCGCAGATCCGGTCCGGTGAGGATGAAGCCGTGGTCGTCGCGGGCGAGCACCCCGTCGAGCCAGTCGGTGCGTGGTGCCGCGCCGATGAAGATGAACAGCCGCGCACAGGTGACCTCCTCGATCTCCTGGGTCCGGTTGTCGATCAGGCTCAGCTTTTCCACGTGGCCGTCCCCGCTGACCTTCTGCACCTCGGTGCAGGTGCGGACGCTGATGTTGGGTGTCGCCTCGATCTGCTGAATCAAGTAGTACGACATCGACGCCTCCAGCGACGGGGCCCGCACGACGATTGTCACCGATTTGGCCTTGCGGGACAGATACATTGCAGCCTGCCCGGCCGAGTTGGCGCCGCCGACCACGTAGACCTCTTCGTCGGCGCACTCGGACGCGACCGAGACCGCGGCCCCGTAGTAGACCCCGCAACCGGCCAGATCGTTGCAGCCCTCGGCGTCCAGATTGCGGTAGGCGACGCCGGTGGCCAGGATGACCGCGTGCGCGTCGATCGCGCCGCCGTCGGCGAACCGCACAGTGCGCTTCGGGCCGTTGACTTCCAGCGCGATGGCTTTGCGCGCGGTGATCAGCTCGGCGCCGAACTTCTCTGCCTGCCTGCGCGCCCGGTCAGCCAACTGGCTGCCGGACACTCCGTCCGGGAAGCCGAGATAGTTCTCGATGCGTGAGCTCTGGCCGGCCTGGCCGCCCGTGGCGATGTGCTCGATGAGCACCGTCCGAAGACCCTCGGACGCGCCGTAGACGGCGGCCGCCAAGCCGGCCGGCCCGCCCCCGATCACGATCAGATCGTAGAACTCCTGCGAAGGATTGGTGGTCAGGCCGAGCTTGTCGGCCAGCTCGGCATCGGAGGGCTCGATGAGCGGGTCGCCGCGTTCGGTGATCACGACGGGCAGCCGCATGCCGTCCGCGCCGGCGGCGTTGAGCAGCCGCTCGCCGTCGGGCTCGTCGGCCATGAACCAGTTGTAGTGCAGCCCGTTGCGGGCCAGGAAGTCGCGAACCTGCCACGACCGCGCCGACCAGCGGTGGCCGACCACTTTGGTGTGCGGAACGGGATGCTCGGGCGCGGCCCGCCAGGCTTCCAGCAGCGCGTCGATGACGGGGTAGAGCTTCTCCTCGGGCGGATCCCACGGCTTGAGCAGGTAATGGTCGAGGTCGACGACGTTGATGGCGTCGATGGCGGCGTGGGTGTCGGCGTAGGCGGTCAGCAACACCCGCTTGGCCGCCGGATAGAGGTCCATCGCCGACTCGAGGAACTCGATACCGGTCATCTGCGGCATCCGGTAGTCGGCGACGAGCATCGCGACCGTCTCACCCCGCAACCTCAGTTGCTTGAGGGTGTCCAGCGCGTCCGGGCCGGATTCCGCCCGAACGATCCGGTGGGCGTCGCCGTAGTGGCGACGCAAGTCCCTGGCTACGGCTCGGGACACCGCGGGATCGTCGTCGACGGTCAGCATCACTGGTTTGCGGGATGCGCTATCGGGACTTGCGGGCGTTGTCATCAGCGTCAAGTATGCGCTCGGCACGGCCGCTGCGGCGAGCCGAGCGAACATGCTCGATTCCGCCGCTGGAGATAATCGGTCAGGTCGTGACCCATGTCTTATCGCCGCCTCGCGGTGCTCGTCGCACGAATCCGGTTAGCCGCTTCACACTTCCGTGCCACGATGAGAACCCGCTGAAGGCTGCTGCAGGAGGGGCTCGTTGCAGGGAACGTCGTTCGGGAACTACCAACTGATCGAGTTGCTGGGCCGAGGCGGCATGGGCGAGGTGTGGCGTGCATACGACACCGTCATCGACCGGGTCGTTGCCCTCAAGATATTGCCCGGCGAGATTTCCCGAGACGAGGTGTTCCAGCAGCGGTTCCGGCGTGAAGCGCACGCTGCTGCGCGATTGAACAGTCCGCACGTGGTGCCGATTCACACCCACGGCGAAATCGATGGGCGATTGTTCGTCGACATGCGGCTGATCGAGGGCACCGACTTGCAGTCGATCCTGGACGTCGGGCCGTTACCGCCCGCACGGGCGGTGCGCATCGTCGAACAGGTAGCCAGGGCATTACAGGCGGCGCACCAGGCGGGACTTCTGCACCGCGATGTCAAGCCGGCCAACGTTTTGATCGACGCCGATGACTACGCCTATCTGATCGATTTCGGAATCGCCCGCGCGGTCGGCGAGCGGGCTTTGACAAGCGTCGGAGACGTCATCGGGACCTTCCATTACATGGCCCCGGAACGGTTTTCGACCCAAGGCGTCGGCGCGCCGCCAATCGATGCCCGCTCGGATATCTATTCGTTGGCGTGTGTGCTGTATGAGTGCTTGACCGCCGAGCACGCGTTCCCGGGGGACAGCCTGCAGCAACAGGTGAGCAACCACCTCGGCAGTCCGCCGCCGCGGCCGTCGGCGACCACACCGGGGCTGTCGCGAGCACTGGATACTGTCATCGCCAAGGGCATGGCCAAAAATCCCGACGAGCGCTATCAGACCGTCATGGAGTTGGCACAGGCCGCCCGCAACGCCGTGACGGCGCCGATGCCCCTTCCGCGCCCTCCGGAGTGGCGCGAGCCGGCCCCGCAGCCGACCGGACCGCCGGCTAGAGCCGCCGCGGCCACCGCCCAGCAAGGGGTGCCCCAGGCAGGCGTGTTCGCTCGGCCGGAACCTTTCGCTGACTCCTCACGACCTAACCCGCCGCCGCCGGCCCCCCCTTGGTGGCGCCGCAAACTTGTCGTCATCTCGGTCGCGGCTTTGCTCACCGTGACTGCCGTTGTCGTTGCCGTGACCCTCGCCGGTAATCACGGCTCAGCACCGGTGAACCCCTGGCAGGTGACGCTGCCATTCACCGGTCTGCGCGAACCGCAAGGGCTGTCGGTAGATATCGGCGGCACGGTATACGTCGCCGACACCCTGCATAACCGGATCTTGGCGTTGCCCGCCGGCTCGAACGACCCAGCCGAGCTGCCGTTCGAAGGTCTCAGTTATCCCAGCGGCGTGACGGCCGACAACACCGGCACCGTCTACGTGAACGACTCCGGCAACAAACGGGTGCTCGTCCTTCCTGCCGGCTCCAGGAAGCAGACTCAACTTGCTTTCACCGACCTCGACCATCCGACCGGCCTGACGGTGGACAGCGCCCACACCGTCTATGTCACCGACACCGCGAAGAATCGGGTTGTTGCGCTGGCCGCGGGCTCGAACAAGCAGTACGAGCTACCTTTTACCGGCCTCAACGCTCCCACCGGTTTGGTGGTCGGTGCCGGCGGAACGATCTACGTCGTCGATGGTGGCAACAACCGGGTGCTGTCATTGGCCCCCGGCTCGAAGACGCAGGCCACGGTGCCGTTCGTCGGTCTCTCCGATCCCGGGGGCGTGACGGTGGACAACGAGGGCGCGGTCTATGTGACCGATAGCGCCGACAATCGTGCGCTGAAACTCCTCGCGGGATCGGGCAAGCAAGTCGTCCTGCCGTTCACCGGTCTCGACTATCCGTGGGGCTTGGCGGTCGACAACAACGGCACCGTCTACGTCGCAGGTCACAACAACAAAATTCTGGCGCTACGGCCCAATTAGGCACGGCGCAGCCCGACCGATGGCTAGGCCCTGGGCCCCGTCGGCGGCGCATTTTGCGTCGACCCTGGCCATGCGGGTAAAGTGGCGAAACGGTGCGGCGTCTCTTGCCGACTTTTTGCGTGCCCTGTCCTAGGAATTTCCTGTCACCGGCTCACGTTGATTGTCGGCGACTGCTGCGCTGATCCGGGCGAAGAAGCAACGAAACCAAAGACGAGGATTTTAGAGAACTTATGGCCAAGAAGGACGGCGCCATAGAGGTCGAGGGCCGCGTAGTCGAGCCCCTGCCCAATGCGATGTTTCGCATTGAGCTGGAAAACGGCCACAAGGTGCTTGCCCACATCAGCGGCAAGATGCGGCAGCACTACATCCGCATCCTGCCCGAGGACCGGGTGGTGGTGGAGTTGTCTCCCTACGACCTGTCCCGGGGCCGCATTGTGTACCGGTACAAGTAACAGCCCGAACAAGCAACCGACGAGAAGACAGAACAGGATCTGAACAGCCGTGAAGGTGAACCCGAGCGTCAAGCCGATCTGCGACAAATGCAGGGTGATCCGTCGGCATGGACGGGTCATGGTGATCTGCTCTGATCCACGCCACAAGCAGCGTCAGGGCTAGCGGGTCGCCGCCAGTGACCTAGCCCGGCCTGCCGGCACACAACTGAATGCAGACCTCCCAGCACCACTGAACGGTTGGCATCTTTAGAGATGGGCCAGTTCAGCTTCGTCCGGAACGGAGGCCGGACCCCGGATCAGTCAGCCGGGAATGGGCTGAGAACAGACCTCCGCATAGAGAAGGAATGCCACCCATGGCTCGACTAGTGGGCGTCGACCTCCCGCGCGATAAGCGCATGGAGGTCGCGTTGACGTACATCTTCGGCGTTGGCCGTACCCGTTCCAACGAAATCCTGGCCGCTACCGGGATCGACAAAGAACTGCGCACCAAGGACCTCACCGACGATCAGGTGACCCATCTGCGCGAATACATCGAAGCCAACCTCAAGGTCGAGGGTGACCTGCGCCGTGAGGTGCAGGCCGACATCCGCCGCAAGATCGAGATCGGCTGCTACCAGGGCCTGCGGCACCGCCGTGGCCTGCCGGTGCGTGGCCAGCGCACCAAGAC
>NZ_JBAPMI010000080.1:0-21347 GCF_049278535.1 Mycobacterium sp.
ACGGGTCGAAGTCGATGATCATCCCGGCGAACAGGTTCTCGAAGGTGTGAGCGATACCACCGATCGTGGGGATCTCGATCCCGGTGCCGCCGATACCGCCCGATGGCGCCTGCGTCAGGCTGTCGTAAAAGGTCACCAACGGCTGGAGCAGGTTCAGCTTGAATTCGCCGTTCCACGGCATGGCGTCGCCGGGACCGGTGGGGCCTTCAAACGGGTTGCCGGAGACGCCGTAACCCGTAAGTCCGAGGTCACCTTCACTACTCACCGGACCGCTGGGATCGGTCGCATCGAAGGTATAGCCGTGGATCAGCTGCCCGATCCCGACCTTGTAGAAGTCGGAGAACAGCGAGAAGGGCTGGCCATCCGCATCCGTCGCCTTCCCGGTGAGGGCTTCCCAGAAGCCGATGTCCCGGTCGAACTGCGTGCTGCCGGTGATGACTTCCGGCGGGGTCATCGGGAAGCATGTCGCGGCGTCACAGGATGAGCTCACCGGGAGCTCGGCCGCCAGCAATCCGGTGAGCTCGTAGTTCAAACCGGGCTCGTAGACCCCGTCCGAATTGGTGAACCCCTGGGTGAAAGCCTCGAACGGCAAGAAGTTGTCGATCAACGCGACGTGGGTCGGGTCGCCGGGGTCGATGCCCCACAGGTTCGTCGAACTGGGCACCCACCAGGTGCCGGTGAACAGTAACGAGTCCCCAACGGTGGCCAGACCACCGCCGATGGTCTCGTTGAAGGGAATGTTCAGGATGTCATCGAACAGGTTGATCGGGATGTCGCCGATGCCGACAAGCTTGGCCTCCATGCTGCGAACAGCAAGCGGAACCTGCTTCGCCACTACCGGCGTAACCACAACGGTGCTGACTGCGGCTAATGCCGCGGCGGCCAAAGCATAAGGACGCGAAGCAGCCTGCACGGCTCTCCCCCTTCGTGTTCGACTAGCTCAACAGGCACTGAACATACACTAAGAAATTCTAAGTTCGTACGAAATCTGAAGAATTCACTACAGCATTTCGCAGCCCGGAAAGCGTCCAATATCCCGGACGTCACGGCCGTCTCAATTTTGGGTCATACCTGCACGTCGTCAGGCCACAGACCCGTTTGCCCTCGACGCGACCAACCTCACCGTCAACGAGCTCAAGCTGCGCAGCCGGCTCTATCACGAATCGGCAAATTGCGCTGCCCGATCGGGCGATTAAATGGCGCTCAGGAACGACGTCGCCACGTCGGGCACCGATGCCGAGGTCAGGTCTTCGACCAGGGTGGCCAAATCTGTGGTCACCCCGGCGGGATCCACCCCGCTGAACAACTCGCCGAGACCAAGCGACATCGAGGCGGGATCGACCCCACCCAGCAGCGCGCTCAGGTCGAACGGCGCGGCATCGAGGCCGAACAGGTTGGTCAGATCCGTCGCCCACTCGGCGGCATCGAGACCACCCGCCAGATCGGCCGCCGTCTCAGCACTACGTTCCGCCGCCGTCGACGACAGCGGGAAGAACAGCGTTTCGAGCGTGTTGATGTTGAACAGCTGTCCCCAGTTCGTCTCGTAGTCGCCCAACGCGAGAAGGTCGTTCCACACCAGCCCCGGGTTATACCCGCCGTACATGCCCTCAAGAGGCACGGACGGATCCAGGCCACCGAAGCCGGGCTGGAGGTACAGCAAGTAGTCCGGATCGGTCACGATGCCGGCGTTGGTGAACAAAGCAGGCAGGCCCCCGTTGATGCTGGCCAGCGCGTCGTTGTAGTTCGCTAGCTGGTCCGGCGTCAGGTTGTACACGCCGGTCTGGAGCAAAGCGATCGCGTAGTTGATCTGTTCCTGCGTCGCATTGTTGTTCGGGTAGAGCGCGTCCTCGGCGAAACCTGCCAGCCAGGCCTGAATCATCGGGTTGGAGTCGTGGGGATCCAGCATGTCCACCAACTCGCGGGTGGACCAGCCCTCGGGGGCGTCGCACACTCCCGGGCACGCCGGGCTGCCGGGAGTGTAGGGGTTGAAGGCCGCGATCAGCGACGCGGTAATGGATTGCAGCGACTGACCGAATTCCTGCAGGGTCGGAATGTGGATACCGGTCCCGGCGATGTCGCCGTCGGTGGCCGGATCCTGCAGCAGGTGTTCCCAGTAATTCTGGAACGGCTGGAAGAAGTTCAGATAAAAGGTGTGCCCATTCCACGGCATCGCGTCGTTATCCCCGAGCGTGCCGCCCTCGAACGGGTTGGCGCCTCCGTTGAGGAAACCAAACGCCGGATCGGCGTAGGCGGGACCACTGGGGCTGGTGGCGTCGTCGAAGGTGTAACCGTGGATCAGGTCCGAAAGCGGCACCTTGTACCAGTTGGAGAACAGCTCGAAGTCTTGCCCGCTGCCGTGGCCGGTCAGCGCATTGAAGAAGCCGATGTCCCGGTCGATCGACGTGCTACCGGTGATGACCTCCGGCGGCGTCATCGGGAAGCACGTCTCGGCGTCACAGGATGAGCTCACCGGGAGCTCGGCGGCCAGCAGGCCGTCGATTTGGTACTGCAGCCCGCCGAGGCCCTCGTTGAACGCTGGGAACGGCGCGAAGATATTGGTGACCAACCCGACATGGGTCGGGTCGCCGGGATCGATGCCCCAGAGGTTGGTGGAGCTGGGCACCCACCAGTTCCCGCCGAAAAACAGCGAGCCGGCCACCGAGCTGAATGCCTGCACCTCGTTGTAGGGGATGTTGATGATGTCGGTCAGCAGATTCATCGGAATGTTCCACAGCGACTCGTCGACCAACTGGGTTTCAATGCTGAGCGTCGGCAACGTGAGTGACCGTTGCGCGATCGGCGTGACGGCGACAAGACCCGCAGTGGCCAACACTGCACCGGCCATGACATACGGACGCGCAGCAATCTCCATGGCGCGCAACCCCCTTCGACGGAATCAGCTGAACGGCACCTGAAGCTAAACTCAGAAAGCCTCAGCTGTCGCCATCGAAGGGGCAGTCTCTTGCCAACCTCATATCTATCTGGCCAACCTCATATTTGAGGTATTTAGGTGAAGCGTCGGGGATCAGTTTTTCAGCCAGGGGCGGTTGCCATAGGTATCGAGATGCGCCACCTGCTCGACCGGAATCCGGGTCGTCGGCCCGTATCGGCCACGCGGCCACCCGAGGGCGACGACGCAGCATGGCGTCACCGAACGCGGAAGGCCCAGAATTTTCCGGGCCCGCCCAACTCCCCACAGCGGCAACGTGATCAACGACGCGCCCAAACCCATGGCGCGCGCGGCCAGCAACAGGTTTTGCACGCTGGGGTAGATCGATCCCCAATAACCGGACACGGCAGCGTGCGGCATCAGTGAATACGGCGCACGCCCCTCGCGGACGGTGAGCCGTAGGCAGGCCACCACCAAAACCGGGATCTCGGTGAAATGGTCGACCTGCCATTGCGCCGCGCGGATCACCTTGGCCAGCGACTCGTCGTTGTCGCCGGCACTGCTCAGCAACCCGCCGTAGGAGAATTTCCAGCCCTTGCGGTAACGCCCGGCCAGTTTCTTGATCACCCGGCGGTCCTTGACGACAATGAATTCCCAGTTCTGACCGTTGGCACCGGTCGGTGCGCGCAGCGCCAACTCGATGCACTTCAACACCACCGCGTCGTCGACCGGCTCGGCGTGGACGCGGCGCACCGCCCGCTGAGTCAGCATCGCGTCCTGCAGTGGCATGTTCAGGCCGTCGAGGGCGTCGGAAGTCGTTGGCGCCACGCGAAATGCGTCGGCATAGGGCGAGTCGGGGTTCGGCGTGTCAGTCATGCGATCAGGCGTGCTCGGTGACCCACTTGGCGGTGAAGTCCTGGACATCCGGTATCCCGTGGGCGAATTCGCGCGCAATAAAGCTCTCGACGGTCCCACCGACCAACGGAACTCTGAATTCCACCGTCCCGCTCAAGCTCAGCAGGGATCCGTTCGGGGTGGGCGCGACCGACGCGTCAGCCGAACCCGAGCCCGGCGCTCCGGACACCACGACGGTGATCGCCCCGCGCAACTGATCGCCCGACGGTGTCCAGGTCTCGGTGTGCCGGACACTCAGGTCGCGCCGATAGAACTTGGCGACGATCCCGGGCAGCAGGTCACGGCCGAGGTCTTGTGTCGTGGTGACCCGCACGGTCTGGTCGTCGTCGACGACCAGCGACTCCAGCGATGTGCTGCCCTTGAGGTTCCCGATCCGGGCCAGCCAGTACTCCTCTGTGCTGAAGGCAGCATGAACCTGGTCGACGCTAGCGGGCGAGTCGACCGAGACATCAAATGAGCGCGGCATAACAGTCCAGTTCCTTTACGAGGTGACGCCCTTGGCCAACAACCGATCCGCCAAGCGGCCCGCGAAAGTCCGCGTCTGCTCCAGCTGCTCGGGCTGCACGTTGGTCGGCGGAAGCTTGAGGCCGAGCGATCTCTTGCGGTACTCCCCCGTGCCGAGATAGCTGGTCAGCGCCAGCATCGAGCGAAGGTTGTCGCCGGGATAGGTGAAGTGGATTTCATCGACATAGCGCCCGCCCTGTTCCTCGGCGAGTTCGCGCACCCCTTCGAGGTTCGCCTGCCAGAACGTACGGCACACGACAAATACCGCAAACGGTTTGCCGGACAACAACTTACGTGCCTCATCCGACTTCAGGAACGAGCGCAACGGCATGCTGACGTTGTCCCACCAGGTCGGTGAGCCGATCAGGATCAGGTCGTAGTCGGCGTCGCGCACCGTGTCCGGAGTTTGAATCTCACCGGTCTCGTTGCGTTTCTGGGCTTGCAGCACGCTGAGCATGTCGGGCCACACCCGACGCATCGGGAAGCGGGAGAACTTCTCGGAGTACCGCTTGTCGGTGAATTTGATCTCGGCTTCGCTCACCTCGCACCCTCGGCTGCGGAAAACCTCCCCCGCAGCGTCCAGCACTTTATGTGCCTGACCGGTGTACGAGTAGTACAACAGCAATACCCGCGGCGGACGTGCGCCGCCACCGGCACCGGTCGTATCCGTCATGGCTCCTCCATCTCCAAATCTCGCACACTAGCCCTGCGTGGTGACCTGCCGCGCCCGGCTCCGCCGCGCTTGCGATCACACTCTGCCCTCTGCATGGTGACCCGCTGCGCCCGGCTTCGCCGCGCTTGCGATCACCACTAGGCTTGAGCGTCGTGACCGACAAAGTTTCCATCGACCTCAGCGGTCCGTCGCAGACGATGCTGACCACCTTGTATTGCAAGGCGCTGGACGCCGACTGGGACCGGCCGATCCTTGGCGACGCCTTCGCCAAGGATGCGGTGGACCGGATCGACTACAACTGGGGTGAGCTCAAGGTCACCGACCGCTGGACGCCGCTGGTGACGGTGCGGACCGCCCAGTTCGACGTCTGGGCCGCCGAGTTCCTGGCCGCTCATCCCGACGCCACCGTGATCCACCTCGGTTGTGGGTTGGACAGCCGGGTATTCAGGCTCGATCCCGGTCCGGGGGTCGAGTGGTACGACGTCGACTATCCGGCGGTGATCTCGTTGCGCGAGAAGGTTTTTCCGAACCGGCCCAACTACCACCTGGTCGCCACACCGGCGACCGACCCGTCCTGGCTGGACGCGATTCCGGCCGACCGACCGACATTGCTGTTGGCCGAGGGCATCAGCATGTACCTGACCGAAGACGACGGCATCGCCCTGCTGCAACACGTCGTCGACCGATTCGGGTCCGGCGAGATTCACATCGACTACTACAGCCGGCTCGTTGTCCGCTCGCAGAAGACGCACCGCCTGCAGCGGCAGTCCGGTTCGACGCTGCACTGGGCGGTGAACAAGCCGTCCGACGTGCTCGGCCGGCTGTCCGGTGTCCGATTGCTGGAAAACATGACGTTTTTCGACGCGAGCACCTTCGGCCGGGCATCGGCTGTCTTCCGGGTGATGCGGCAGCTGGTCCGGCCGCTGCCGCCGCTGCGCCGAACTTTCCAATACCACCGTTACGCCTACGGTCCGGTCAGCTGACGCCGCTCGCGGCGTGCTGCTCGGCGACCTCGCACAGCAGTGCACGAATGGCTTCGATCGACTTTTCCGGCTCCGGCCCATGCGAGTGGTATTCGACGTTGAGCTGCTCGGCGTAGATCTGGGTGAAGTAGATCTCGATTCCGGCGCTGACCGCGAAGTACAGCTCGCCGTGCGTGGCGGTCACGTCCACCCCCGCAGGTGTGCGCACCGGGGGCACCAAACCGTTGTCGGACAACAACACAACGTCGGGCATACCGGGCGCGTTGCCGACATACTGCGGGCTGAAATGAAGCCGGGACTGCTGGATCACACCTTCGTCGAGATCTGCGCGGAACGTCGTGGCGATGTCGCGGGCCAGGTCGACCACCGTGGTATTGGTGTTGATCTCGGCCAGATACGTGCCCAACCCGACCGGGTTCGTGCATCCGGTCGCCGACACCGGCGGTGACAGGAAGTACCGCAGATCGACCGTGTAGATGAACGGCACCGGGATGTTCAACCTGCCCCGAACCTGCCACTCCGCGATGAGGATCGCGGCCGAGAGCACGGAGTGCAGACCGAGTTTTTCGGCACGGCAGAGCTCGACGATGGCATGCGTCTGGCTCTCGTCCAGCCGGCAGGACACCATCGGAACACGAACGGGCGATGTGGGTTTGACGCCGGTCTCGCCGCGCCGCGATGGCGGAAGGTCGTAAGCGAACAACGCCGGCATGAATCGCTCGATACCCGAGCGCGGCCCTTTCTGGATACCCCGGTCGGCGAGCACGGTCTCGATCGATTCCGGCGCCGGCTGGGCAGTCACCGGACCGGTGCGCCCGTTGGTCACCAGATCTGTGTAAAAAGACAGCAACTCCTCGATGAGGCCGTACATGTGATGACCGTCGGCCAGCGCGTGATGGACGTAGAGCGTGGGATGCGCTTGCCCGTCGCGGATGAACAGCCGCAGGTGCACCAGCGACTCGCCCTGGTCGAAATGTGGTGGCGGGTTGTCGGTTTGCGACGCATCGACCTCGATGACCTCGATCCCCGAGTGCAGCAGGTCATCGGCGACGAGTTCGTGGCGGCCATCCGCACCGCGCTCCAGGCGCGCGGTGAGCACCGGGTGCGCCTCCAGCAGCAGGTCGAATGCGTCGGTCAGCGCGTCGACGTCGATGGGACCCTCGAGGTGCGCTGCGAGGCCGACGAAGTTGTGCGTCTCGGCGAGCATTTCCTCGCTGAGCGCCAGCTTGCGGATGACCGACGATGGAAACACGTTCCGCCTTTCTAGCGTTGTCGAGATCTACGACAGGTCAACGAGTTCCATCTCGCCGCTGCCGGAATCCGTCTCGTCGGCGGCGAGTGCTTCCCGGATCAGCTCTAGCAATATGCCGGAGAACCCGCTGGCAAGCGACTGCAAGGTGGCCCCGTCGACCCTGCGGGTGTCGTACCACCAGTCCAGATGCAACACGCCCGCGGTGCGGAACACCCGCAACTCTATTCCGTGGCCCAGGCCCGGAATCGCTTCGCGCACCGGCAACGCGGTGTCGGAGTCGAAGCGGATCGCGACGTCCTCGCCCAGCGGCGGCAGGTCGGGGATGGTGCCGATGTAGGAGAAGAAGATGTCGGCCGGACTAGTGGCGCCGAGCTGCCGCGCAGTCGGGGCGTACAGATAGCGCAACAGCCCATAGCCGATTCCGTAGTGCGGGACGGCGGTCAGCGTGTTGTGCACGTCGTCGAGCAGTTGCTTGGCGCCGTCGTCCTTGACGCAGGTGAGCGCGATCGGATAGACGGTGTTGAACCACCCGACGGTCCGGCGCAGGTCGACGTCGGGCTTGAGCACCGAGCGACCCTCGCCGCTGACGTCGACGGCAACAGTCCCGTCACCGACCTGGTGAGCGATCGTCCGACCCAATGCGGCCAGCAGCATTTCGTCGATCGGTACCCGCAGTCGTCGCCGGGCATCATCGATCTCGGTGGTCTCCGCGACGGTCAGCGATGACGCGCTGCGGGCCAGATCCGGCAGGCTCGGCGCCCCAGCGGTCTGCTCGCCTGCCACCTTCAGCGTCGGCGCCGATGCGGCCTTGAGCCAGTAGTCGCGGCTCTCCACGACCGCCGGGTGGACGGCCAATGCGGCGCAGCGCTGCGACCATTCGGTCCACGGCGTCGTGACCGGTTGCAGCGCAATCTCTTCGCCGGCCAGTTGTTGCCCGAACGCGGTGAAGATGTCGGTCAACAAGATGTCGCGCGACGCGTTGTCGGCCACGATCGCCCGAACGCTGATCGCGAGGTAGGACGAGCCGCCCGGCACCCCGCCGACATAGGTCGCGATCAGCGGGTTGGACGGGTCTTGTTGGCGGACGACGTCTATCAGCGTCGAGAGCAGCGCGTCGCGTTCCTGAGGGGTGCCCGGTTTGATGTCCTCGGGCAGCGAGCGGGTGGCCAAGTCGGCGAAGTCGCCGGGCTCACCGATCACCTGCTCCCACATTCCCGCACGTTCGACGAGTCGCAGCCGCAGCGCTTCGTGCTGGTTGCGCAGCGCGGTCAGCACCGCGCAGACGTCGTCGACCTTGACGTCGGAGCGAAGCTGCAGGATCAGCGGAACGCGCCACTGCTCATGCTCGCGGATGCCGTGCTCGAGGAAGTAGGAGATGTTCGGCGGGACGGGAGGATGCGTCAGGTCACCCAGTGACTGGCGTCCCAGACCGCCCGCCGCGTATCGGGCCGTCAATGCCTTGGCAAGCGCGGCCACCGTCTGGTTTTCGTAGAGGTCCTGCGGTGTGAGGTCCAGTCCTTCGTTCGAGGCGGTCATCGCGACGCTGATCGCGACGAGCGAATCACCGCCCAGCTCAAAGAAGTTGGCTTTGCGGTCGACCGAAGCCAGACCCAGGCACTGTCCCCAGACGCGCTGGAGTGTGGCCTCCATCGGCGACTGACCGTTCTTGGCCGCCTGGGCGCTCTCAGCGGCACCCGCCGGGGCGGCCGCGCCGTTGACTGCCGCGGGATCGGCCGTCCATCCGCTCGTCACCCGGTGCTCGATCCAATGCCGTTGGCGCTCAAAGGGATAACCCGGCAGCGTGATCAGGTGTCCCGGCTGTCCCCCGCGAAGCGGCGCCCAGTCGACCTCGACACCCGTGGACCACAGCTGCCCCAGCGCCAGCAGGAATGCGTCTCGGTCGTCACGGTTCTGCGCGTGGTGACGCATCAGTCGCACCGCGCGGTGCGTGGCCGACCACTTGGGGTGCCGGGTCGCGGATGCGGTCAGCGTGCCGCCGGGGCCGACCTCGACCAGGACGCGGTTCGGGTCGCCGAGCAACACGTCGACTTCGTCGGAGAATCGCACCGTCGAGCGCACCTGCCGAGCCCAGGTTGCCGGGTTGGTGGCCTCGCTGGCGGCCAGCCAAGTCCCGGTCACGTTGGACAGCAACGGGATTTGCGGTTCACGAAGTGTCTGCCGGGAGAGGAATCCGGTGAACTCCGGAATCATCGAATCCATCAGGCGCGAGTGGAACGCGTGCGACGTGCGGACCCGGCGGGCCACGATGCCCTTCTCGGTCATCCGGTCGCTGAACTGACGGACGCTCTCCTCGGACCCGGCAACCACACAGCCGCCCGGCTCGTTGATCGCGGCGATATCGACGTCACCGCCGAGGTGTTCGGCCAGCGCGTCGGGGCTCAGCGCCACCGCGACCATGACTCCGCGCGGTGCGGCGTGCATCATACGGGCCCGCATCGACACCACCTTGAGCGCCGTCTCGATGTCGAAGACCCCGGCAATGGTGCCGGCGACGTACTCACCGATGCTGTGTCCGGCCAGCGCCGCGGGTCGTACGCCGTAGCTCTCGATCAGCTTGGCCAGCGCGTATTCGACGGCGAACAGCGCAGGCTGGGTACGGTCGGTGCGCTCCAGGTTGCGGGCGGTGCCCTCGAAGATCTCCGCCCGCAGGTCGATGCTCAGCTCGTCGCCGAATCCGGCCGCGCACTCGTCGAAGTGTTCGGCGAACACCGGCTCGGAGTCGTAGAGGCCGCGGGCCATCCCGATGTGCTGCGCGCCCTGTCCGGGGAACAGGAAAACGACGCGATCGGAATCCTTTGTGCTGGGTGCTGATTCGTCGATGAACACGTTGTCGTGCTCGGCAGCCTCCAGCACCGTCACCGCGTCCTGCTGGTCTTTGACGACCGCGGCCATCCGGACGCTGTCTTTGCGGCGACGCTCGAGCGTGTATGCGACGTCGCCCAGGTTGACCTCTTCGCCGGACAATTCGGCGGCCAGAGCGGAGCGGGACTGCTGCAGCGCGTCGGCGCTGCGAGCCGACATCAGCAGCACCTGCGGGCCGGCCTGCGTCGTCGACGCGGGCACCCTCGGTGCTTCTTCGAGCACCACATGCGCGTTGGTGCCACCGACACCGAACGAGCTGACGCCGGCGCGCAGAACTCCGTCCCACGCCCATGGGCCGTACTCGCCGCGCACCTTGAAAGGTCCACGGTCGAGGTGCAATTCGGGGTTGGGGGTGGTGTAGTGCAGCGTCGCCGGGATGGCCCGATTCTTCAAGCAAAGAATCGCTTTGATCAGGCTGGCGATGCCGGACGCCGATTCCAGGTGACCGATGTTGGATTTGACCGAACCGACGTAGCACGGGCCGGAGCGGGTCTCCTCGGAAACCTCGAATGCCTGTCGCAGGCCCTCGATTTCGATCGGGTCACCGAGCGGAGTGCCAGTGCCGTGCGTCTCGACGTAGCTGATTTCCGACGAGTCGACCTCGGCGATCGCGTGGGCCTCGGCGATCACATCGGCCTGCCCGGCCGCGGTGGGGGCGGCGTAGGTCATCTTTGTCGAGCCGTCGTTGTTCAGCGCGGAACCGCGGATCACGGCGTGGATCCGGTCGCCGTCGTCGACGGCATCTTGCAGTGCCTTGAGCACCACCACCCCGACACCACTGCCGAAGATCGTGCCGTCGGAACGCGCGTCGAACGGCCGGCAGTGTCCGGTCGGCGACACCATAGAGCCTGGGGCGTACCAGTATCCGACGTGATGCGGGATGCGCAGCGACGCGCCGCCGGCCAGCGCCAGCTCGCATTCGCCGTTCAGGATGCTCTGGCAGGCAAGGTGCACCGCGACCAGCGCCGACGAGCAAGCCGTCTGCACCGACAGCGCAGGGCCGCGCAGATTCAGCGCATATGCCACCTTGGTGGCCAGGTAATCCTTGTCATTCTGCATGGACAGTTCGACCATGTCGAACGTAATTCCTTGTCCCATCACCACATTCGGGTCACGGTTGGACATGATGTTGTGTAGCAGGTAACCGCTGGTGGTGCTGGTTGCATAGACGCCGACCGTGCCCTCGATCTCGGCGGGGTGGTAGCCGGCGTCCTCGATCGCGTGGAACGCGGTCTGCAGGAAGAGTCGGTGCTGCGGATCGGTGGAGCGCGCCGCCTGAGGAGTGAAACCGAAGAAGTCGGCGTCGAATTCGTCGATGCCGTCCATCAGTGCGGCGCGCCGTACGTACGCGTGATTGGCCAGCGCCTTCTCCGGGATGCCCTCGGCCAGCAGGTCGTCTTCAGCCAGCGTGACGATCGACTCCTCGCCGCGGCGCAGGTTGTCCCAGAATGCCGACAGCGTGTTGGCGCCCGGCAACCGGGCGGCCATGCCGACAACCGCAATCGCGTTGGGCGGCAGTTCGCTGTTGCTGGTCACACTCGATCTCCTACCTTCCGCCTGGCCGCGGCGCGCTGCCGGGCTGCGGCGCGCTGCTTGGCCCGGTCGCGAACCCCTCCGCCGCTGTCGGCATTCTCGTCGGCCTCGAGTCCCAGCTGACGGATCAGGTCGGTGGTCAGCGCGGCAAGCGAGGCACCCTGCAACAACAGGGCCACCGGCGGTTCCACACCGAAGTCGCCGCGAACAGTGTTGCGGATTCGCACCGCCATAAGCGAATCCATGCCCAATTCGGTCAACGGCTGATCGACGTCGAGCGTGCTGCCCTTCGGGTAGCCCATGATGGCCAGGATGCGGCCGCTCAGTCGCCCGATGACGACCCGGTTGACTTCGCCCGCATCCAACTCCCGCAAGGCGTCCGGGCCCGACCAATCGTCGTCGTCGCTGTCGATGTCCAGTTCTTCGGCCAGCTTCGCGAAGTAGCCGAGTTGCTGAATCTCCGGGAACGCGGCCGCGGCCCGGTCCAGCCGCAGCCGGGCCACCCCGATGTTGGTGGGCTGGTTGGCCAGGATCGCCTCCAGCGCCTCGATACCTTCGGCCGGCGAGATGGGATCCAGCGCACTGAACGTCAGGGCGCGGGCGACGCCGATGTCGGACCACTGGCCCCAGTTGATCGTGGTGGCAGGCAAACCCGATGCCCGTCGCCAGTCGACCAGCCCGTCTAGCCATGCACTCGCGGCGGCGTAGGCGCCCTGTCCGGGCGCGCCCAGCAGCGACGACGTCGACGAGAAGCCGACCCACCAGTCGAGCTCGCGACCGGCCGTCGCGACGTGCAGTCGAAGCGCGCCAATGGCTTTCGGCGCCCAGACCCGCTCCAGGCTCTCCCTGCTGAGCCCGGCGACGATCTGGTCGTCCAGCACGACGGCACTGTGCATCAGGCCACGCAACGCCAGCCCGGTCTCTTCGGCCGCGCTCACCAGCCGCTCGGCCACTCCTGGTGCGGCGATATCGCCGAGCACCACGGCGATTTTGGCGCGCTGCTCAAGCTCGTCGAGTAGCACTCGCGCCTCATCCGACGGCTCGGACCGCCCGTTGAGCACAACACGGCCGGCGCCGCTGTCGACCAGCCAGCGGGCCATGGCCAACCCGATCCCGCCGAGACCACCGGTGAGGATGTAAGCACCGTCCGGCCGAACAACCGTGTTGGACTTGGCGGTACCCAGTGTCGCGCGGGAAAGCCGCTTCACGTAACGGTTTTCGCCGCGCCAGGCGACCACGTCGTCACCGGAGGCCAGCCCCAGCTCGGTGGTCAGCGACGCCACGGTGTCGTCCGGCAGGTCCACCAACGTGGCGCGCAGGTCCGGGTGCTCGTAGGCCAGAACGCGGATCAACCCGGTCAGCGCGCTGATCGACGGGTCACCCGGTTCTCCGTCATTGACGGCCAGGCCTTCGCGGGACACCAGCCACAGTCGCGGCGACTTGCCGTGCCAGCCGCTGAGGATCGTGCGAACCGTCGACGCGACGCCCCAGGTGAGATCCCGGCCGCGCGCCGGCGCGTCGCCGGAATCGGTCCCGTCGAATGCCTGCTTGCCGGCGAAGATGACGACGCCGACCGGCGGTAGCTCGGCGTCTCCGGCGGCTTGTGAGAAGGACTCGAGGACCGCCGATTCCTGCGAGAGGTCGGCGGTGACGACCCGTCGGGTCGGTGCGGCGAATCCGGCGACGAACTCCTTGGCCGCAGCCTCGGCTTCGGCGCCGTCATTGAGCACCAACCAGCTGCCGTCGGGCACTGAAGCCGCCGCCGGGTCGGCGGGAGTCTGGACCCATTCGGTGTCGAAGATCTTCTGCGTCAACGGCATTGGCACCGTGCGGCGTTGCACGCGCTGCAGGTAGATACCGCTGATCTCGGCGGTTGGCGTGCCGGTGTCGTCGGTGATGAGCACGCGGCCCATGATGCCGGCGCCATCGCCGTCGGGGTTGACCAACTCGGCGCGGCACCGGGCTCGTCGCCCGACCTCGCCGAACACCCGGATCTTCTCGAACGACACCGGCAGATAAGTGGCTTCGCTGGAGTCGGCCAGCGCTTCACTCGACAGCGCCGCGGCCAGGCCCTGCAAAGCAGCATCGAGCAGCACGGGGTGGATTCGGTATGCGCGATGACCGGTCGCCTCGTCCGGCAGGACGATCTCGGTCTCCGAAGTGCCGTTGGAACGGCGGACGATGCGGGTCAGTGCGGCGAACGCCTGCGCGTGGTGCAGACCGGTGTTGCGCAGCGCGGAGTACAGATCCGCCGGCGAGACCACCGTGCCGGGTTCCGACGACGTGGCCGGCGCGGCCGGCGCTTCCGCTTGCCCCACTTCGACTTTGCCGACGGCGTGACGAATCCAGGCACCGCTGGCCGAGCGCGAATAGATTTCGACGCGAATCTCGTCGCCGTCTTTTTCACCCCGGCTGAGCTGCGTGGTGAGCTGGGTTGTCTCGCCCAGCGGCAGCATCTGTTCGACTTCGACGCCGACGGTCACCAACTGCGCCGGCAAGCCGAGGGCTTCGCTGGCGGCGGCCAGCGCGATCTCGCCGAAACCGGTGCCCGGCATCACCGGTTGGCCGTGCACCTTGTGGTCCGCCATCCACGGCAGCGCTCCGGTGCCGACATCGGCCTGCCACACGTGGTCACGACCGGACGGCATCTCCACATGCGTTCCCAGCAGCGGGTGTGCACTGGCGGGCTGCCGGCTCGCCGAGAACGGCGCGGACCAGTATCGGGAGTGCAGCCACGGCGTCGGCGGCAGATCGATGAATCGCTGTGTGCCAGCGGCATTGTCCGCGGTGGCCGCCGACGGCGGCCGAACGGTCGCGAGCTGGGTGTGGAACGCCAGCGTCTCCGGGTTGTCCCGGGTCAGCGTTCCTGCCACCTGGGCTCCGCCACGCGGCCGGGCCGACTCCAACGTGCCGTTGATGGCATGGCTGAGCAACGGGTGCGGGCTGACTTCGACGAACACGGCGTGGTTTTCGGCCGCGGCCGCGACGGCCTGGCTGAAGCGCACCGGGTTGCGCAGGTTGACGACCCAGTAGTCGGCACTGAAACTTGGGATTTCGGCACCGTTGGATTGACCCACGGTGCTGATCAACGGAATCCGCGGTGTCATCGGCTGCAGATCGGCCAGCGCATCCTTGAGCTCGGCCAGGATCGGATCCACGGTCGGATGGTGCGAAGCCACATCCACCTCGACCCGCCGGGCCAACTTGCCCTGGGCGTCGACGACCGCGATCGCGGCATCGACCTGCTCGGGCGGGCCGGCGATCACGGTCTGTTCCGGCGCGGCATAGACCGCCACCGTGATGTCGGGGTATTCCCCGACCAGCTTCTCGGCCTCGGCGGCGCCCAGCTCGAGCAAGGCCATCGCGCCCTGACCGGACAGCCGCGACATCAACTTCGACCGCGTCGCAATGACTTTCAAACCATCGGCCGGGCTCAACGCCCCGGCCACCACCGCCGCGGTCACCTCGCCCATCGAATGACCGATCACCGCATCGGGCTCAACACCGTACGAGCGCCACAACCCGGTCAACGCCAACTGCATACCCACCAACACCGGCTGAATACGCTCGATACCAACTACCGGCTCTCCCGCCAGCAACACATCACGAAGCGAAAAACCCACCTGGGCAACAAAATCCGGCTCCAACTCGGCCACCGCCGCCGCAAACGCCGGCTCATCGGCCAACAACTGCCGACCCATGCCCGCCCACTGCGAACCTTGACCCGAATACAAAAACACCGTGCCCGAACCGCGCGGCTTCTCTCGTGGGCCGACTACGCCCGGCGTCGGCTGCCCGACGGCCAGCGCCCGCAGCCCCGCCACCAGCTCGGCGCGGTCACGCGCGGACACCGTGGCGAGTTTGTTGTGGCGGCTGCGGTTGAGGTTGACGGTGTAGGCGATGTCGGCCAGCGGCACGTCGGCACCCTGGCCGGCCATCCAATCGGCCAGTGCCGCCGCCCATGACGCGATCCGCTGCTCGGTCTTGCCGGAGATCGTCACCGTCGTCACCGGCGCTGCCGAGTCGGTAGCGGCGGCCGGTGCCGGGTCCGGCCCCTGCTCGATCACGACGTGTGCGTTGGTCCCGCCGATGCCGAATGAAGATATGGCGGCCCGGCGCGGGCCTTCCTCGGCGGGCCACGGGCTGAGTTCGGTCGGAACGAACAGCCGGGTGGGCTTCGGGTCGATCGCCGGATTCCATTGCGCGAAGTTGAGGTTGGGCGGTATCTGGGCGCGCTGCACGGACAAGGCGGCCTTGATGAAGCCGGCGATGCCGGCGGCGGCCTCCAGGTGACCGAAGTTGGATTTCACTGCGCCCAGGGCACATTGGCTCTCGCCGCGGCCGTACTGATCGGCCAGCGCCTCGAATTCGATCGGGTCACCCAGCCCGGTGCCGGTGCCGTGTGCCTCGACGTAGTTCACCGAACCCGCGGTCACGTCGGCGCTTCGCAGTGCACTCCTGATCACGTCTTGTTGCGCAATGGTGTTGGGCGCGGTCAGGCCGTTGGACCGACCGTCCTGGTTGACCGCGGAACCCCGCACGACGGCCAGCACCCGGTCCCCGTCGCGCACGGCGTCGGTCAGCCGCTTGAGTACCGCGACGCCACAGCCCTCGCCGCGGACGAAGCCGTTGGCGCGGGAGTCGAAGGAATAGCACCGGCCGTTCGGCGACAGCATTCCCCACTTGGCCATGGCGATCTGCGTCTCCGGGCGCAGGATCAGGCTGACCCCACCCGCCAGGGCCAGGTCGCTTTCCCGCAGTCGCAGGCTCTGGCAGGCCAGGTGAATCGTGACCAGCGACGACGAACACGCGGAGTCGATCGCGACCGCGGGACCACGCAGCCCCAGCAGGTATGCGATCCGCCCGACGGCGACCGCGTGGGCGTTGCCGGTCGCCGAGTAGGCATCGATGGTGTCCGGGTTGGCCGCCGAAATCGTTTGGTACTCGCCGTAATACACGCCCATCATCACCGCGGCGCGCACACCGGACAGCCCCTCGGTCGCGATGCCGGCATGCTCGAGTGCTTCGTAGGCGACCTCCAGCATCAGCCGCTGCTGGGGGTCCATGGCTTCGGCCTCACGCGGGGAGATGCCGAAGTAGTCGGCGTCGAAGCCGGCCACGTCGGGCAGGAATCCACCCCACTTCGACGACATCCGTCCGGGCGCGAACTGATCCGGGTCGTAGTACTCGTCGGCGTTCCAGCGATCCGCCGGAATCTCACTGATCCCGTCGCCGCCGTTGGACAGGAAGTTCCAGTAACCCTCCGGGCCCACCGCGCCGCCCGGGAATCGGCAGCCCATACCGACAACCGCAATCGGTTCGGCGGTGGCGATCCGTGACGCCTTGTCGAACTGTTGCGTCAGCGCGTCCCGCTTGTCGCCGGGCATCGCCGAAACTCTGTCGTAAATCGTCCCCATTAGCGGATTTTTCCCATCAGAACATACCGCTCTCACTGCCGGCCGAAGCCGACTCCACGCTGTCAAACAGTTCATCCAACACACCGCTGGCCGAGTCGGCTGCGGAATCGACGGTTTCTTCCTCCGGCGCGTCCGGGGGTGCAAGCAGGTCCGCCACATAGACCGCCAGCGAAGAAATGGTCGGATGGTTGAACAACATATTCGCCGAGAGGTCGATACCTACCAGCTTCTGCGTTTCTTTCAGGACCGTCATCGCCATCATCGAGTCCAGGCCCAGTTCGGGAAACGGCGCCTCGAGGTTGACCGCCGACGGCGACATCCGCAATTCGCGGCCCAAGATGGCCTGCAGCCTGGTCTGCAGTTCGGTGAGCCGGTCCTGCGTGGACAGCGTCGACCAGTCCGGAGCAGCGGCTATCGACGTGTCCGCCTCGGCACCGACGGCCCGGTGGTCCACGCTCGAGCCGAGGGCCGCGTCGAATTCCGAGACGAGCTTGTCGAAGTAGTCGAGTTCACGGAACTCCGGGGTGGCCGCGACCGCGCGGTCAAGCCGCAGCCGTCCAACACCCACCCGGCTCAGAGGGCCGCCGACCAGGGTCTGTAGCGCCTCGATGCCTTCGTCGGGCGTGATCGGGTCGAGCACGCTGTAGGTCAGTTTGCTGCTCATGCCGACGGCGGACCACTGGCCCCAATTGACTGCGGTGGCCGGCAGTCCGGACGCGCGCCGCCAGTTCATCAGGGCGTCGAGCCAGGCGTTTCCGGTCGCGTAAGCCAGCTGCCCCGGCAGGCCGAGCAGCGTGGCCATCGAGGAGAAGCCGACCCACCAGTCCAGTTCACGGCTGGTCGTCGCGGCGTTCAGCTGCAGCGCGCCCGCGACCTTGGGCGCCCAGACCCGCTGCATGCCTTCCCGGGTAAGCGCGGTCACCAGGCCGTCGCCGGTCACGCCGGCGCCGTGCACGAGTCCGCGCAGCGGCCGGCCGGTCTCTTCGGCGGCCGCCACCAACCGTTCGGCCACCCCCGGGGTAGCGATATTGCCGGCCACGAACACAATTTCGGTGCCGTCGCCGAGGGCGTCGAGGTTGTTGCGCTGCACATCGGACGGCTCGCTGCGGCCGTTGAGCACGATCCGGCCCGCGCCGCGCTCCACCAGCCAGCGGGTGACGACGGTGCCCAGGCCGCCCAGGCCGCCAGTGACGATGTAGGAGCCGTCCGCGCGGACCACCGCTTCGTGGTGGCCGCCGTCCAGCGTGGCGCGCACCAGTCGCTCGACGTAGCGACCGTCCTCGCGCAACGCGACCACATCGTCGCCGGTCGAGGCCGCCAGCTCACTCGTCAACGCGGCGACGGGATCACCAGCGTCACCGAGATCGAGCAAGGTGGCGCCGAGATCCGGTTCGCCGGCCAGCACGCGGGCGGCTTCGCCGGGGAATCGCCAGTTGCGGATGAGTCCCTTGAGCGCGCCGATCGCCGGGTCGCCCGGCTCGTTGTCGTGCACCGACAGCCCGTCGCGGGTTACCAGCCACAGCCGCGGCGACTTGTTCTTCCAGCCCTCGACGGCAGCGTGGGCCGTCGCCGAGATCTCCACGATCAGGTCCTGGGCGCGGCGCAGCGCGCCGTCTGCGTCGGCGCTGTCGAACGGGCGCTTGGCCAGCAGGACGACGATGCCCACCGGCGGGAAGTCCGGATCGTCGCCGGTGTTGGCGAAGGCCTGCGCCACGGCGGACTCGTCCGCCAGCGCCGCGGTGATCGCTCGCCGGGTGGGCGAGCTGAGCCGCGCCGTGACTTCCGCCGCGAGTTCGGTTGTCTCGGAATCGGATTCGGCCAACACCAGCCAAGTGCCGTCGGCCACCGCATCGCCCTGCGGTGCCGAGTTCTGCACCCATGCGGCGTCGAAGATCTTCTGCTCCAACGACAGCGGCACACTGGCCAGATCGACGGGCTTCAGCTCGATACCGGTCAGCTCCGCGACCATGGCTCCGGCGTCGTCGGTGAGAACGATGCGGCCCCGATGGCCGTCCTGACCCTGCTCGACCAGCTCGGTGTGGCTCCGGGCACGACCGCGGATAGGTCCGAACACCCGGATGGTCTCGAACGACACCGCTTGGTATGGCGCGTCGTCCGACTCGGCGGGGATGGCGGCGGCCAGTTGCCGCAACGCCGCATCGAGCAGCACCGGATGGATGCGGTACTCGGGGTGATCGGCGATCTCGTCAGGCAGCGAGATCTCGGCGCCCTCGCCCTCCGGCCTGCCGGCCGGCGCGTTTGTCACCTCGATGTCAGCCACCGCATAGCGCGACCAGCTGCCGCCGGCCGAGCGGGCTTGAATCTCAACGCGATTCACCTCGGGGCTCTGCGAAAGCTGCGTCGTGACCCGGGTTTGCGCGTCCAGGATCAGTGGCCGCTCGATCTCCAGCGCACTGACCCGGACACCGTCGACGGAAGCACCGAATGCCTGGCCGGCCGCGGCCAGCGCCATCTCGGCGAAACCGGCCGCAGAAACGGTGGGCTGGCCGTGGATCGTGTGATCGGCCAGCCATGGCAGCATCTCGACGCCGATGTCGGTCTGCCACACATGCTCACGGCCAGAGGGCATTTCGACGTGCGCGCCCAGTAGCGGGTGAACATCGGCCAGTCGTTGCCCGGCAGGCTTCTTCTCGACCCAGTAGCTGGAATGCAGCCACGGCGACGCGGGTAAGTCGACGCGGCGCCGTCCGTCAGTGTCCTGGCCCGTCACACCCAGCGTGGCGAGTTGCTCGTGGACAGACAGTGTTTCGTCGTCGCCGCGCTTCATCGCCGCGGTGACGTTGAAGCGGTCGCGCGCTGACACCGAGGCCAGCGTCTCGCCGATGCCGTGAATGAGCAGTGGGTGCGGGCTGACTTCGACGAACGTGGTGTGGTTTTCCGCGGCCTTCGCGACGGCCTGGCTGAATCGCACCGGGCTACGCAGGTTGACCACCCAGTAGTCGGCACTGAAACTGGGGATTTCGGCACCGTTGGATCGACCAACGGTGCTGATCAACGGAATCCGCGGCGTCATCGGCTTCAGATCGGCCAGCGCATCCTTGAGCTCGGCCAGGATCGGATCGACCGTCGGATGATGCGAAGCCACATCCACCTCGATGCGACGGGCGAGCAGGCCCATCGCGTCGACCGCCTCGATGACCGCATCGACCTGTTCGGGCGGGCCGGCGATCACCGTCTGCTCGGGCGCGGCATAGACCGCCACCGTCACATCGGGATGCTGCCCGACCAGCTTCTCGGCTTCTTCGGCGCCCATCTCCACCAGCGCCATTGCGCCCTGGCCGGACAACCGTGACATCAACTTCGACCGCGTCGCAATAACTTTCAAACCATCAGCCGGGCTCAACGCCCCGGCTACCACCGCCGCGGTCACCTCACCCATCGAATGACCGATCACCGCATCGGGCTCGACCCCATAGGAGCGCCACAACCCGGTCAACGCCAACTGCATACCCACCAACACCGGTTGAATTCGCTCGATACCGACTACCGGCTCGCCGGCCAGCAACACGTCACGAAGCGAAAAGCCAACCTGAGCAACAAAATCCGGCTCCAACTCGGCCACCGCCGCGCCAAACGCCGGCTCCTCGGCCAACAACTGCCGACCCATGCCGGCCCACTGGGAACCCTGACCCGAATACAAAAACACCGTGCCCGAACCGTGCGGCTTTTCACTCGGCTCCACGACGCCGGTCGCGGGTTCGCCGGCGGCCAGCGCCCGCAGCCCGGCGACCGCCGCGGCACGGTCCCGCGCCGACACCGTGCCGAAGCTGCGGTACCGACCACGGTGGTTGTTGACGGTGTGGGCGACATCGGCCAACGCCACATCGGCGCCCGGGCCGTCCATCCAGTCGGCCAGCATCGCGGCGATCGGAGCGATGCGCGCGGGGGTCTTCCCGGACACCACCAGTGTGCTGATCACCGGTTCTGGTTGTGCGGCAACCGGTTCCGGCATAGGGGCCTGCTCGACCACCACGTGCGCGTTGGTACCGCTGACTCCGAACGACGACACCCCGGCCCGGCGCGGACGGTTCACATCGGGCCATGGCATCCCGTCGGCGGCGATGGTGAACCGGGCTGCCCCGGCTCCGGCGTTCGGGGTGAGCGCGCTGAAGTGCAGGTGCGGCGGAATGTAGCCGTGGTTCATGCTGAGCACGGTCTTGATGAAGCCGGCGATGCCGGCGGAGTTCTCCAGATGGCCCAGGTTGGTCTTGACCGATCCCAGTACCAGCGGCGCCGATTCTTCGCGATCGCCGAAAACCTGGCTCAGCGCGTCGAG
>NZ_JBAPMI010000081.1:0-31865 GCF_049278535.1 Mycobacterium sp.
CTTCTTCGGCCGGCTCGGCGAGTTCGGCGGCGGCGATATCGGCGACGGCGCTGTCCACGTCGGGGATGCTGACGATCTCGTCCACCGCGTGCAGCACGTCATCCCAGCCGCGCCCGACGACATCGGCGATGGCATTCCAGCGCTTGAGTCCGGCCTTGCCGGTGAAATGATCGATGCCGCCGCCCAGCGTGCCCAGCGTCGGGTTGCCGTTGAAGAACTTCATCACGGCCGGCAGCTCGCAGACCGACCCGATCGACGAGACGATCGTCAACGCGCTGGCCAGCGATTCCACCGACTCGGCGGTCGGCTTGTCCGAAACCAGCTCCTCGACCGCGACCAGGTCGAAGTGCTTGTCATCGGCGGGCTCAAGCTTGTGGGCGTTGGCCTCGGTCAGTGCTTTCCAAGCCGGGTGGTCGACGAGATCGTTGTCGGTATTGGTGCGCACGAACGCGACCAGGTCAGCGGGTGTCTCGAAGATGTAGAGGTCTTCGTCTTTACCCAGAAATGCCTCCCAC
The DNA here is from genome assembly GCF_049278535.1 of Mycobacterium sp. Lineage (GTDB taxonomy): Bacteria > Actinomycetota > Actinomycetes > Mycobacteriales > Mycobacteriaceae > Mycobacterium. Next base: position 516 of record NZ_JBAPMI010000081.1, read on the forward strand.
TCGTCGCCGGCGTCGCGCCAGCGGGGCGCCCACACGGTGTAGCGGTCACCGTCGGTCAGGCTCAAGCGGATTGGCACGAGGTCAGCAACCATGCGGCACACAATAGCGACGACCGCCCGCCGGATCGGGGTCAGGCACCCCAGATGTCGGTGATCGCGGGTGCTCTGGCGGCGTAGCCGAGCTTGGGTAGCCCGTACATCTGCTCCAGCGTGGATAGCACGTTGTAGTGGCTGATCGTCTCGTTGTAGCTGCCGGGACGGACGTTGGCGCCGTAGAACACCGTAGGAATCTGGTTGTGCGAGTTGTTGTCGTCCTCATCCCAGGTCAAGATCAGCAGGCTGTTGTTGGCCTTCGCCCACGCGGCGTACTGCGACAAGTTCTGGTAGAGCCATTGGTCGCCCTGGGCGATCGAGCCGTCGTGCATGTCGTTGTCGAGGTTGGGGATGACCATCGAGACGGTCGGCAGGCCGGCGTAATTCAACGGGGCCGGAAACGCCGAGAACGGAAGCGAATACGAGCCGGGGATATTGGTGAAGCTGGCCCAGGGCACGTGCTTACGCGCGTATTTGCCCGCCTTGCATTCTCCGGAGCCCGGTGCGGGCAGGCTTTCGGCGAAACCCGCAAACGTGTAGCCGGCGGCGAGCAGTTGCGAGCCGAGGTTGGGCATGTTGCCGCCGCTGACCGGGCAGACGTTGGCCGTGACGAGCGTGTTGCCGGCGAACAACGCGTAGTAGTTGGGTTCGCTCGGATGCACTTCGGCGAAGGATTGCGCCATCATCGCGCCGTTGGCGGCCAACTGGTTGATGTAGGGCGCCGCCTTGTTCCCGATGATGTTGGCCTGCGAGCGGTTCTCTTCCACCACGATGACGACGTGCGCGGGACTGGGAATCGAGGCCGCCGCCATGTCGACACGCGAGCCGAGCGGTACTTGAGCCGGGTTCGGCCACGACATCAGCGCGGTGGCGACGGTCAGCACGCCGAAGAGGCTGACCGCTCGATTTCGCCTGCTATTTCGCCCTGGTCGGCGTCGCATGGCCGGAGTATATGAGCGCGCCGGCCGGCCGGTCGGGACCCGCGCGCCTGTGTCGTTTACCCGTTCCTGAAAAAATTCTGTGACTTTGCCGCATGGGGTAACACGCAGGCCCTACGATTCAGCCACGCCACAGGGTCGGGGGTTCCACCCGTGGGCAGGGAGGTCTTCGATGACGGGTGTGCGGACTCGCACGGCGGGTGTTGTCTTGACGGCAGCCGCGTGCGCCGCCGTGCTGAGCACGACGTCGACGTTCACGTCCGGTCTGCGGACGCTGATGGCCGAGGTCGGCCTGGTCGACAACTTCGGGTTCATCATGGGCGGCACCGGCAACCCGATACCGGACTCGAACTACCTCAGCAGCGTCGAGAATCTCTACCTCAACCAATTGCCGCTGACATACGACTACAAGCCATTGGAAACCCCGGAGCAGTTCTGCCCGATCGAGTGCAGCAGCCCGGGTCAGCTCCCGCTGACTTTTGGCCAATCGGTCAACACCGGCGTCACCGACCTGCACGGTGCGGCGGATCAGCTGCTTGGCAACCCACTCAACAACATCTCGGTGCTCGGCTACTCGCAGAGCGCAACGGTCGCCAGCCAGTGGATGAACGAGCTGATCGCGAATAACCAGAGCAATCTGAACGACCTGCACGTCACGCTGCTCGGCGATCCGAACAGCGCCATCGGCGGCATCCTGGACCGTTTCCAATTCCCGGACGGCGTCGGCGCTTTCAGCTTGAGCCCCGAACCGCAACACGTTCCGTTTCTCGACATTCCGTTGAGCTTGGACCCGACGCCGACCAGCGGGATCGCGACCGACATCTTCACCGGCGAGTACGACGGGTGGGCGAACTTCCCACTGGACCCGAGCAATCTGTGGGCCGACCTCAACGCGCTGATCGGTATCGAAACCGTTCACCCGTACTACCCGGACCCCGATCCCGGGGTGAACCTCGATACGACCAACATGATCGACCTCGGGACAATCGGGAACTCAAACTTCTGGGCGATCCCCGCACCGCTGCCGGCGTTGGCGTTCTTGTACGACGGTGGCCCGGCCGGGCACTTCTTCTACGACGCCTTCAGCCCGTTCGCGACCCTGATCGACGACTGGGGTTACGGCAACCCGGGTGACCCGGGCGCGGGCATCCCGGTCGAAGGGCCCGGCGGGGTCATGATCGACCCGATCGGGGTGGCCGGGCCCTGGCAGGTGGATGCGACGGGCCAGCTGATGGCCTCCGGTGTGGACGGCTTCATCCCCAAGATGGATCCGCTGCAGATGCTGGCCGGCGTGGAACACGCCGCGACGCAGACGATCCTCGGACCGATCAACGACCTTCTGCAGGATTTCGGCCGGCCCGAGTTGCCGGGGACGTTCCTCGACGTGGTGTCGGGCTATGACTTCACCAACCACCTTGACGCGTCGCTGCTCACCGCCTGGATGGATCTGACTGCGAGCCTTCCGAACCTGGCTCCGGACGCGATTCTCGACGGGTCGCCGCTGATCTCCGGGCAACCGCTGATCGACCTGGTCGGGTACGGGTTCGACATCTTCAACTTCTTCGGCGCGTAAGGCGCTGTCCCTTGCCGAGGGACTGCTGAGACTGGTGGGATTGCGCCGTGGACGTACGAGTCGTTGACCATCCGCTGGCCGCGGTCCGGCTGACCGCACTGCGCGACGAGCGCACCGACAATGCGGCGTTTCGCGCCGCATTGGCCGAGCTGACGCTGATGCTGGTCTACGAGGCCACCCGCGATACGCCGCATGAGAAAGTCACTGTGCGTACGCCATTGGCCGAGACAACAGGTACGCAGCTGGCCAACCCACCGCTGCTGGTCGCGGTATTGCGGGCAGGCCTGGGCATGGTCGAGCACGCACACGCGCTCCTGCCGGAGGCGTCGGTCGGTTTCGTCGGAGTTGCCCGCGACGAGGAAACCGCCTTGCCTGCGCCGTATTTGGAGTCGCTGCCCGACGATCTGCGTGGCCGGCCGGTGATCGTCCTCGACCCGATGCTGGCCACCGGCGGATCGATGACGCACACCATCGACCTGCTGCATCGCCGCGGCGCCGACGACGTCACCGTGCTGTGCGTGGTGGCTGCTCCCGAAGGTGTTGCGGCGCTGGAGAAGTCGGCGCCTAACGCGCGGCTGCTCACCGCTGCCATCGACGACGGGCTCAACGATGTCGCCTACATCGTGCCCGGTCTCGGCGACGCCGGCGACCGCCAGTTCGGACCGCGCTGACTTACCAGCCACGCACGGCGTCGGCCAGATCGTCACAGATTGCCGCGGCGTGGTGGCGGGTGCGGGCCAGATCTCCCGTGACCGCGGACCGAACCTCGATGTAGAACTTGACTTTCGGCTCGGTGCCCGACGGCCGGACCACCACCCGGGCCGACGTGTCGGCGTCGCCGCCGGCGAAGATCAGCGCGTCGGTGCGATTTGCCGCACTGTGCGAGAGGTCTGTTGTGGCCGAATGAAATCCGGCAAGGCGCGTCGGCGGTGATGCCCGCAGTCGGCCCATCAGTTGGGTCGCTTCCTCAGCGCTGCCCACCGGCCGGGATACGGCGGCACCGCCGTGGACGCCGAACCGGCGGGCGAGGTCGTCGAGTGCGTCGAGCGCCGAACGGTGGGATTCCTTGAGCGTCGCGACCAGATCGCAGATCAGCACCGCGGCGCTGATGCCGTCCTTGTCCCGGACTGCCGCCGGGTCGACACAGTGCCCGATGGCTTCCTCGTAGGCGTAAACCAGTGTGCTGTCCGGCCGGCCCGAGTCGGCGCGGGCCAGCCACTTGAAGCCGGTCAGGGTCTCGACGTGTTGCGCGCCCCAGTGCGAGGCGATCGCGGAGAGCATCCGCGACGACACCACCGTGCTGGCCACCACGCTGCACGGCCGATCGTCCGGGTTGATCTTCGACAAAATGTAATCGCCGAGCAGCCAACCAGTTTCGTCACCGGAAAGCATTCGCCAACCGGACGGCGTGGGTACACCGACGGCGCACCGGTCGGCGTCGGGATCCAGCGCGATGGCAATGTCGGCGTCGACATCGGCGGCCAGGGTCAGCAGTGCGTCGGTGGCGCCGGGTTCTTCGGGATTGGGAAAGGCGACCGTCGGGAAGTCGGGATCGGGAGTGAACTGACTACTGACGGTGTGTACGTCGGACAGCCCGGCCCGCCGCAGTGTGTCGATTGCCAGCGCGCCACCCACGCCGTGCAGCGGCGTCAACGCCACCCGGATCGGGCCCGACGACGAGCGCCGCACTCGCGCGGCCCGCTCGATGTACTGCTCGACCAGTCCGGCGCCGGCGGGTTCGACCGGCAGCCTGGCGATCTCGTCGGCGAATGGCGCTGTGGCGATGGCGGTTTCGATCTCGCGGTCGGTGGGGGAGACGATCTGCATTCCGCCGTCCGAGTAGACCTTGTAGCCGTTGTCGGCAGGTGGGTTGTGTGACGCGGTGATCTGAATCCCGGCCGCCGCGCCGGTGTGCCGGACGGCGAATGCCAGCACCGGCGTCGGCGCCGGATACGGAAGTTGTGTCACCGAAAAACCCTCGGCGGCAAGCACTTCGGCGGTCGCCGCGGCGAAGGCGGCCGACCCGTGCCGCGCATCGCGGCCGACGATCACTGTCGCGCCGGACTGTCCGCGACCGGCGAGCACCGTCGCCACCGCCCAACTGGCCCGCAGCACCACGGCGAGGTTCATCGCGTCCGGGCCGCCGCGCACCGGCCCGCGCAGGCCGGCGGTGCCGAACGTCAGTGGATGCGAAAACCGGACCGCCAGCTCAGCTTTATCGCACCGGCTGAGTTCCGCGGCAGTCGCCGGATCGGGGTCGTGCGCGATCCAGTCCTCCGGTGTCACGGGAGTCGCTCTACAGCCGTGCGACGACGTTGGCCAGGAGCGAACCCATCCGGGCCGCCGACGCCGCGCCGGTGGCAAGCACCTCGACGTGGCTCAGCGGCTCACCTGTGATGCCCGCGGCCATGTTCGTGACCAGCGAGATCCCGAGCACTTCGGCTCCGGCGGCCCGCGCCGCGATGGTCTCGTGCACGGTCGACATGCCGACCAGGCCGGCACCGAGCGTGCGCAACATCCGGATTTCGGCGGGCGTCTCGAAGTGCGGGCCGGGCAGCCCGGCGTACACGCCTTCGGCCAGCTCCGGGTCGACCTCACGAGCCAGTGCCCGCAGCCGTGCGGCGTAGGCGTCGACCATGTCGACGAACTGGGCCCCGATCAGCGGCGAGCGCGCGGTGAGGTTCAGGTGGTCGCTGATCAGCACCGGCTGGCCGACTGTGAAGTCTTGGCACACCGCGCCGGCGGCGTTGGTCAGTACCACAACGCGGGCGCCGGCCGCGCAGGCGGTCCGCACCGGGTGCACGACGTGCTGCAGGTGATGACCCTCATAGGCGTGCACCCGCCCTGCCAGCACCAGTACCCGGTGCTCGCCGATGCGCACCGAAAGCACCTGGCCGGTGTGGCCGACCGCGGACGGCGGGGTGAATCCGGGCAACTCGGCCATCGGCAGCGTCGCGGTGGGTTGGCCGAGCGCGGAAACCGCTGGCGCCCAGCCTGATCCAAGGACAATCGCCACGTCGTGTTCGGCGATTCCGGTGCGATCGGCGATGGACTGCGCCGCCGTCCGTGCCAGCGCATCGGGGTCGCGCGGACCATCGTTCACAGTCGGCAGCCTAATCGGCGAATCGCCCGCTGAGTTGCTGCAGCGCGCGCAGAAAGGCGTCTCGGTCGTCGGTGGCGAGTTGTCCGAGCCAGCGCTCCTCCCCATGCTGGATCGCGGCCCGCACGGTGTTCTTGATGGACCGCCCCGACTCGGTGATCTCGAGTAGGCGTGCCCGGCGGTCATCGGGATCGGGGATCCGATCGATGTACCCCTGCTGCTGCAACTCGTCGAGGGTGGGGATGATCCGGGTTTTATCGGCGCCGATCGCCTCGGCGAGTGCCGCCTGGGTGCGGATCGGCGAGCGATCCAGTGCGATGAGGACGATGTAGCCCCACATCGACAAGCCGTGCGCTGCCAGCACTGGCTGTTCGGCCGCCACGGTTTTACGGGCCAGCTCCGCCAGCATCTCGGCCAAGTCTGGACGCGACTGGTTGCGCACCACCGCCTGATGATAAAGCTGGACAGATCATATGTGTATGCATACGGTAGGCGGATGCATACAAATGAGGATATTCGCCCGCTGCACCGCATTGCCGTGCTGAACTCCGTCGACGTGGTCTCGTCGGTGACCACCGACGACTTGGTGAAGGTGACGCCGTGCGTCGGCTGGAACCTTGCCGACCTGCTGACTCATATGACCGTCCAGCACCGCGGTTTTGCCGCCGCCGCCCGCGGACATGGCGCCGACGAGGCCGTATGGCAACCGGAGAGCGTCGCCGAAGCCGTAGCGGCCGACCCGGCCGGCACATATGCCGCGGCGGCCAATGAGGTGATCGACGCTTTCGTGGGTGCCGACGTGCTCGACGCGGCGTTCGCACTGCCGGAGTTAGCGCCCGCGGCGACGTTCCCGGGTGCGATGGCGATCGGTTTTCACTATGTGGACTACGTCGTGCACGGCTGGGACGTGGCTCGCACGATGGGTCAGGCCTACCAGCTGCCGGCCGACGTCGTGGCCGCGGCGGTGCCGTTGGCGCTCTTCGTGCCCGACGGCGACTTCCGCGCGATTGACAACGCGCCGTTCGGCCCGGCGCTCCCGTCTGCGGATCCGGCCGACGACCTTGACCGGATCCTCGCCCATCTCGGTCGCTCAGCGCAGTGGAAACCAACCGTTGTAGCGGGCCAACCCAACTAGTCGTTGTCACCGCCGGCGATAGTCGGTGAGATACTGCGACGATGGCCTCAACCCCGGCGCTGGATCGCGTCGAGGAGACGGTGCGTCGTCGTAGCACCGACCTCGTCGAGTTGTCGCACGCGATCCATGCCGAACCGGAGTTGGCGTTCGCCGAACATCGCAGTTGCGCCAAAGCGCAAACATTGGTCGCTGAGCGGGGTTTCGAGATCACCTCAGCAGTCGGCGGTTTGGACACCGCCTTTCGCGCCGACTTCGGCAGCGGTCCGTTGACTATCGGCGTGTGCGCCGAATACGACGCGCTGCCCGGGATCGGTCATGCCTGCGGCCACAACATCATTGCCGCGTCCGCGGTCGGCACCGCGCTGGCGCTGGCCGACGTCGCCGACGAGCTGGGTCTGCGAGTTTCGTTGCTGGGCACGCCCGCTGAAGAGTTCGGTGGCGGAAAAGTGTTGCTGCTGAACGCCGGAGTATTCGACGACCTGTCGGTCGCGGTGATGATGCATCCCGGTCCGGTGGACATCGCGGCCGCCCGGTCGCTGACACTGTCCGCGGTTCGGGTGACCTATCGCGGAAAAGAAGCCCATGCGTCGGCCGCGCCGTTCCTGGGTGTCAACGCCGCCGACGCCGTCACCGTCGCGCAGGTGGCGATCGGGCTGCTGCGCCAGCAACTGGTGCCGGGGCAGCAGGTGCACGGCATCGTGACCGAGGGCGGGCAGGTCGCCAACGTTATCCCAGCGCACACCGAGATGCAGTACACGATGCGGGCCACCGACGCGTCGTCGCTGGCCGGTCTGGAAGGCAAGGCGGGCGATTGTTTCCTGGCCGGTGCGGTTGCCACCGGCTGCGATTACAGCGTCGAGCAGACCGAGCCGATGTATGACGCGCTCAGACCCGACCCATGGCTGGCCGAAACCGTGCGGGCCGAGATGACGCGGCTCGGCCGCTCGCCCGTCGACAAGGCGCTCGAGGTGGCGCTGCCGCTGGGCAGCACCGACATGGGTAACGTCACCCAGCTGCTGCCCGGCATCCATCCGATGGTCGCCGTGGATGCCGGCGGCGCGTCGCTGCACCAGTCCGATTTCGCCGCCGCAGCCGCTGGGCCGACAGCCGACACAGCGGTCGTCGACGGCGCGATCATGTTGGCGCGCACGGTTGTTCGCCTCGCTGAGTCACAAGCAGAACGTGACAGAGTGCTCGAGGCACAGGCACGGCGGGCGGCGTCATGAGCCTCTCCGATATCGCTGAGCGCTGGCTGGCCGCGCACTACGACGACTTGGTCGAGTGGCGGCGGCACATCCACCGCTATCCGGAGCTCGGTCGCCAGGAATTCGTCACCACCCAGTTCGTTGCCGAGCGGCTGGTCGAGGCCGGGCTCAACCCGAAGGTGCTACCCGGCGGAACCGGGCTCACCTGTGATTTCGGCCCCGACCGGGAGCCGCGAATCGCGTTGCGGGCCGACATGGACGCGTTGCCGATGGCCGAGCGGACCGGGGCCGCGTACGCCTCGACCATGCCCAACGCCGCGCATGCCTGCGGGCACGACGCGCACACCGCGATCCTGCTGGCGACGGCGCTGGCCCTGGCGGGTGCACCGGAGCTGCCCGTCGGGCTGCGGCTGATCTTCCAACCTGCCGAAGAGCTGATGCCCGGTGGTGCGATCGACACCATTGCCGCGGGAGCGATGTCCGGGGTCAGCCGAATCTTCGCCCTGCACTGCGATCCCCGGCTTGCGGTCGGCAAGGTCGCGGTGAAATCGGGACCGATCACCTCGGCGGCCGACATGATCGAGATCACCCTTTCTTCGCCGGGCGGTCACACCTCACGGCCACATTTGACCGGCGACCTGGTTTACGGGCTGGGCACCTTGATCACCGGACTGCCCGGTGTGTTGTCCCGCCGCATCGACCCGCGCAACAGCACCGTGATGGTGTGGGGCGCAGTCAACGCGGGCGTGGTCGCCAACGCCATCCCGCAGAGCGGCACGCTGGCGGGCACGATCCGCACGGCCAGCCGCGAGACCTGGCTGGGCATGGAGGACATCGTCCGGGACACGGTGACGGCGTTGCTGGCGCCGCTGGGCATCGTGCACACCCTGCAGTACAGCCGCGGTGTTCCGCCGGTGGTCAACGAAGAGGTCTCGACGCGCATCATCACCCACGCCATCGAGGCCCTGGCCCCGGATGCGCTGGCCGACACCAGGCAATCCGGTGGCGGCGAAGATTTCTCCTGGTATCTGGAGGAAGTGCCCGGCGCGATGGCACGGCTCGGGGTGTGGTCGGGCCGCGGTCCGCAATTGGACCTGCATCAGCCGACATTCGACCTCGACGAGCGCGCGCTGGGGATCGGGGTGCGGTTGATGGTCAACATCGTCGAGCAGTGTGCCGCGATCGGCTAGCTAGCCGAGGCTATTCGCCGCCGTGGCCCGGACCGATGTTGCGGGCCGGACGGGTCCGGATTTGGTGGACGTATTCGCTTGGCGCACCGGCGATTTCAGCGGCGTCCGCCATGACCCCGATGTAACGCGCCGACGGCAGACCGCCCTCCCAGGCGTCCACCACATACAGCCACGCCAGAACCGGATCGGTGGTCGTGTCCGACGACACGCGTTCCACCCGGCACCGGATCTTCTTGTGGATGCCGAGCTCGGACCCCTCCCACCGGTCGAGGGTGTTCTCGTCGGCCGGCGTCATGTCGTAGAGCACGACGAATACCTTCGAGGTGGGATCCTCCACGACCGTGGCCAGCGCGCCTTCCCAGCCGATGTCTTCGCCGCCGAAGGTCAGCCGCCAGCCGTGCAGCCAGCCGGTTCCGGCCATCGGCGAGTGCGGTGCACGCTGCTGCATCTGCTCGGGATGCATGTTCGAGCCGTACGCGGCGTAGATCGGCACGGACAAAGCTTAAACGGCTCCCGCTTACGCGGCGGCCATCCGCGACCTTCGTTAGGTTAAGGCTGTGGCGACCCGCATCGTGATCATCGGGGGAGGGCCGGCGGGGTACGAGGCGGCGCTCGTCGCAGCCGCGCGCGACGCGCACGTCACCGTCATCGACTCGGACGGCATCGGCGGCGCCGCGGTGCTCTTCGACTGCGTGCCGTCGAAGACCTTCATTGCCTCGACCGGTGTCCGCACCGAATTGCGCCGTGCTCCGCATCTGGGTTTCGACCTCGACATCGACGACGCCAAGATCTCGCTGCCGGAAATTCATCAGCGGGTCAAGACCCTGGCCTCCGCCCAGTCCGCCGACGTGAAAGCCCAACTGCAGAACGCGGGCGTCGAGGTGATCGCCGGCCGAGGTGAGCTGGTCGACACGACGCCGGGTCTGGCGGCGCACCGGATCCAGGCCACCGCGCCGGATGGCGGCACCAGCACCCATGACGCCGACGCGGTGCTGATCGCCACCGGCGCCAGCCCCCGCGAGCTGCCGACCGCGCGGACCGACGGCGAGCGCATCCTGAACTGGCGTCAGCTCTACGATCTGCAGGCCCTGCCCGAGCACCTGATCGTGGTCGGCTCCGGTGTCACCGGTGCCGAATTCGTGCACGCCTACACCGAATTGGGCGTCGACGTCACGGTGGTCGCCAGCCGCGACCAGATACTGCCCTACGAGGACGCCGACGCCGCCGCCGTACTGGAGCGAATCTTCGCCGAACGCGGCGTCGAACTCGTCAAGAATGCCCGCGCCAGCTCGGTGACCCGTACCGATTCCGGCGTGCTGGTGACCTTGGCCGACGGCCGGACCGTCGAGGGCAGTCACGCACTGATGACGATCGGCTCGGTGCCCAACACCGAAGGTCTGGGTCTGGATCGGGTGGGCATCGAACTCGGGCCCGGCAACTATCTGACCGTCGACCGGGTCTCTCGGACGTCGGTGTCCAACATCTACGCGGCCGGCGACTGCACCGGGCTGCTGCCGCTGGCCTCGGTTGCCGCGATGCAAGGTCGGATCGCGATGTGGCACGCACTCGGCGAGGCCGTTACCCCGATCCGGCTGCGTACGGTCGCTGCTGCGGTGTTCACCCGCCCCGAGCTGGCCGCGGTGGGCGTTCCGCAGTCCGCCATCGACGACGGATCGGTGCTGGCCCGCACCATCATGCTGCCGTTGCAGACCAACGCGCGGGCCAAGATGTCGGGGTTGCGGCACGGCTTCGTCAAGCTTTTCTGCCGGCAGGCCACCGGCGTGGTGATCGGCGGCGTGGTGGTCGCGCCGATCGCCTCGGAGCTGATCTTGCCGATCGCGATGGCCGTGCAGAACCGCCTGACCGTCAACCACCTGGCCCAGACCCTGAGCGTGTACCCGTCGCTGTCGGGGTCGATCACCGAGGCGGCGCGGCGGCTGATGGCACACGATGACCTGGACTGACCCGCCCAGGTAACCTTGGGGCCAGCGACCTACTGACGAGTAACCGACAGGAGACTGTGCCGTGAGCGACCCGATTCGCGTCCCGGCGAGCGAGCAGACCCGGCCGGGTTCGTTTCTGGGGCCCGAGCAGCGGGCCGCGGCCTGGGAACGCCTCGGTAGCGAGCAGTTCGACGTGGTGGTCATCGGCGGCGGCGTGGTGGGTTCAGGAGCAGCGCTGGATGCTGCCACCCGCGGGCTGAAAGTGGCGCTGGTGGAGGCACGCGACTTCGCATCCGGCACCTCGAGTCGGTCCTCCAAGATGTTCCACGGGGGGCTGCGTTACCTCGAGCAACTGGAATTCGGCTTGGTGCGTGAAGCCCTTTACGAGCGAGAGTTGTCATTGACCACGTTGGCGCCGCATCTGGTCAAGCCGCTGCCGTTTCTCTACCCGCTGACCAAGCGGTGGTGGGAACGTCCGTACACGGCCGCCGGTCTGCTGCTCTACGACCAGCTCGGTGGTGCGAAATCTGTTCCCGCGCAAAAGCATTTGACTCGCGCCGGTGCGCTCCGGTTGTCTCCGGGTCTGAAGCGCACTGCGTTGATCGGCGGTATCCGCTACTACGACACCGTTGTCGACGACGCCCGGCACACCCTGACCGTCGTGCGCACCGCCGCGCACTACGGCGCCGTGGTGCGATCGTCCACCCAGGTGGTGTCGTTGCTGCGAGAAGGCGACCGGGTAACCGGCGTGCGGGTCCGCGACTCTGAGGACGGCGCGATCACCGAGGTGCACGGGCACGTCGTCGTCAACGCAACCGGCGTATGGACGGACGAGATCCAGGCATTGTCCAAGCAGCGCGGGCGATTTCGGGTGCGCGCCTCCAAAGGCGTGCACATCGTCGTACCGCGCGACCGGATCGTCAGCGACGCGGCGATCATCCTGCGCACCGAGAAATCGGTGATGTTCGTCATTCCGTGGGGCAACCACTGGATCATCGGCACCACCGACACCGACTGGAACCTCGACCTCGCGCACCCGGCCGCCACCAAGGCCGACATCGACTACATCCTCGGCACCGTCAACACAGTGCTTGCTACCCCGTTGAGCCACAACGACATCGACGGAGTGTACGCGGGCTTGCGCCCACTGCTGGCCGGCGAGAGCGAAGAGACCTCCAAGCTGTCCCGCGAGCACGCGGTCGCGGTGCCCGCACCGGGCCTGATCGCCATCGCCGGCGGCAAGTACACCACCTATCGGGTGATGGCCTCAGACGCGATTGACGCCGCGGCACAATATGTTCCAGCACGAGTTGCGCAGTCGATCACCGAGAAGGTGCCGCTGCTCGGCGCCGACGGCTACTTCGCGTTGATCAACCAGACCGAGCATGTTGGTGCGCTGGAAGGGCTCCACTCGTACCGGGTGCGCCATCTGCTGGACCGCTACGGGTCGCTGATCAACGAGGTACTTTCGCTGGCCGCCGACCATCGCGACCTGCTCAACCCGATCGCCGCCGCGCCGGGTTATCTGCGCGTCGAAGCGGCCTACGCCGCGACCGCCGAGGGCGCGCTGCATCTGGAAGACATCCTGGCGCGCCGCACGCGAATTGCCATCGAGTACTCGCACCGAGGCGTCGACTGCGCCCGCGAAGTGGCCGACATCGTCGCGCCGATCCTGGGCTGGTCCGCTGCCGACGTCGACCGCGAGGTCAAGACCTACACGGCGCGGGTCGAAGCCGAGGTGCAGTCCCAGGCCCAGCCCGACGACGCATCGGCGGATGCGCTGCGGGCCAGCGCTCCGGAAGCCCGCGCCGAGATCCTCGAGCCGGTGCCCTTAACTTGAGGCGTGCGCCGCTGCCGCCACGCGACGGCCTGGGGCCGGCGCGGCTGCGGGTGCGCGGCGGACCGCTTGGCGACGAGCTGACCAGCCGGTTCGGGCCTGATGTGGCCGCCAAGGCGGCCGCCGGCGAGGTCGTCGATCAGCAGGGCGCGGTGCTCGATCCCACCACCGTGCTGCCGGCCGGCGCCATCGTCTACCTCTACCGCGAGCTGCGCGACGAAGTGCCGGTGCCATTCGACGTCCCGGTGCTGTATCAGGACGAGGACATCGTGGTCGCCGACAAGCCGCACTTCCTGGCGACCATGCCGCGTGGACGCCACGTCGCCGAAACCGCCCTGGTGCGGCTTCGGCGACAACTCGGACTGGACGAGCTCAGCCCGGCCCACCGGTTGGATCGCCTGACGGCCGGGGTGCTGTTGTTCACGGCCCGACGCGAGGTTCGCGGGGCCTATCAGACGCTGTTCGCCCGTGGGGCGGTGCACAAAACCTATCTCGCGCGGGCGAAGGTCGACCCGGGCGTCGCGCTGCCACAAGTGGTCTGCAGTCGGATTATTAAGCGCCGCAGCATCTTTCAAGCCGTCGAGGAGGACGGCGAGCCCAATGCCGAGACGCTGGTGGAACTGGTTTCGGCCGACGGGCTGTACCGGCTCACGCCGCGCACCGGGCGCACACATCAGCTTCGCGTGCACATGGCATCGCTGGGCGTGCCGATTTACGGGGACCCGTTGTATCCCGCCGTCATCGATGTAGCCGCCGACGACTTTTCGACGCCCCTGCAGTTGCTGGCGAAGCGCATCGAGTTCGACGATCCACGCAGCGGTGCTCGTCGCGAATTCGTGAGTCGACGGGAGTTGGTCGCGCCGCCGATGTCAGCAGCGCTCGGCGCCGGGGCTGATCCGCGGCAAATCGTGTCCCACGAAGCCCGCGGGCAGCCGTGACGCAGTAGTCGAGGCCGGCGCGGTACTGCGCACCGACCCAGCCGCCGAGGTGACCGCATTGAGCACTTGACGTGCCCAGTCGGTGAGGCCGCTAGAGGTAGTCAGGTCAGCGAAGCGGGCGCTGACGAAGCCCTGTAATGCTTCCACGTCATCCGTCCTTGGTTAAGTACCGGCTACTGGTAAACGACTGACGAGTCTTGATCGGCTCAATTAATCGATATTTGTGATCAGACGCGTGATGTCCGAGGGATGCGACGCACGTCACTGAGCTGCAACATCAAGCCCGCCGTTGGTATTCCACGATATGCGTCCAGCGTCGCCGCGGCCGCAGGCGCGCGTCAACAGCGCGTGAACTTTGTCAGCGCACGCCGCCTGCGCATCGAGTACGCACGTGGAGGTGGGTACCACGGGTCGAGATCGTTAACGGGTGGGAAACTCAGGCTGAAATCGTGAGTCCGGTGTCCCATGCGAAAGCCGGGCATGATTGCCGAAGTGCGAATCTTGTTACGATGCCTCATGGATGCAAGCGGCACAGCAGTGTGGCGTCCTATGCGCCGGTGCGAATACCTCCTCGGTACCGTCTGAAGGAATTAGATTGAAGCTCAATCGATTCAACGCCGCACTGGGCATTCTAGTGACGGGCGTGCTGCTCTTATCAGCATGCGGCGGTCACAACAACGCTTCCGGCGGTGGTGCGAGCACGAGCGCTGCCCCGGTAAAGGTGACCTGCGGAGGCAAGCCGGCCCTGAAGGCCAGCGGCTCCACCGCTCAGAAAAACGCGATGAGCGAATTCGTCAAGAATTTTGCGCAAGCCTGCCCGGGCCAGTCGCTGGACTACACCGCCGATGATTCCAGTGCCGGGATTAACGACTTCCTCAGTAGCAAAAGCGATTTCGCCGGTTCTGATTCGACGCCGACCGCAAACGAGTACGCCAAGGCGCAGCAGCGGTGCAGTTCGCCGACGTGGAACCTGCCGATGGTGATCAGCCCGATCGCCATCGCCTTCAACGTCAAGGGCGTCGAATCGCTGATCCTGGACGGTCTGACCGCAGCCCAGATCTTCAACGGCCAGATCAATCAATGGAACGACGCCGCGATCCAGTTACAGAACCTGGGCGTGAAACTGCCCGCTGAGCCGATTCACGTCGTATTTCGTAGCGACGAATCAGGGACGACAGACAACTTCCAGCGGTATCTCGACACCGCGTCGCGAGGGACCTGGGGTTTCCCCGCCGGACGGAAGTTCAACGGTGGCGTCGGTGACGGTGCGGTCGGCAACGATGGCGCCGCTGAGGCGGTCAAGAACACCGAAGGCTCGATCACCTATCTCGCGTGGTCGTTCGCTCAGTCGCAACACCTGAACGCGGCCAGCATCATCACGTCGGCCGGTCCAGATCCGGTGGCAATCAGCCCCGAGTCGGTGGGCAAGACGATCTCCTCGGCCTGGTTCATCAAGAAGGGCGACGATCTGGCCCTCGACACCATCTCGTTCTACCGGCCCAACCAGCCCGGGGCGTACCCGATTGTGCTGGCGACATATGAGGTGGTGTGCTCGAAGTATCCGGACCCGCAGGTCGGCACGGCCGTTCGAGCATTTTTGCAGAGCGCTATCGGTACAGTTCAGAACAAATTGACCGCCGACGGTTACATACCAATTCCCGCTGAGTTCAGGCCACGGCTGCTTAACTCCATCAACGCCATCTCGTAAGGGGGCGATGCTCAATGTTCGAGGGTTCTTTTCACCGTGGTCAACCCGGTGTTCCAAGCGTTTCCCCACGGTAGTAAATGTTTTGAGTCATGGAGTTCACGACGCTGCCCCCTGAGGTGATCTCCGCACTGATTCATTCGGGACCAGGTGCGGAATCGCTGACCAATGCCGCTGCGGCGTGGCAACAGCTCAGCGCCAGTCTGGAAGACGCCGCGGACAACTTTGCCGCGTCGGTGTCCTCAGTTGACGAGTCGTGGTACGGCCCTTCCTCGATAGCGATGCTCCAGTCGGTCACGCCGTATGTGACGTGGCTGCGGACCACGGCGCTGCAGGCTCAGCAGACCGCCTCGGCGGCACGGTCCGCGGCGGCCGCGTTCAACTCTGTCCAAGCGGCGGTGGTGCCGACGGCCACGGTCGTGGCCAACCGGACGCGCCTGGCACACCTTTTGGCCACCAACACTTTTGGGAAAAATCTTCCGGCCATCGCTCAAACCGAATCTGAATACCAAACCATGTGGGCGAACAATTCGGCGGCGATGACCCGCTACCAAGCTGCCTCGTCCCAGGCCTCGACACTGCCGCAGTTGACGTCGCCGACCTCCAATACCAATCCGTCGGGCCTGACCGCGCAAGCCAGTTCGGCGGCACCGGCCGCCACCACCTCATCGGGGACCGCCGTGTCAGCGGCCACCCCCGGTGGGATCAACATCGGTATCGGGGACCCAGTAACCGGCTACATCGGTTTGGGGAACCAGTATGCCAACCAGTTCATCTCGTCCGGATTTCCGATCAACCTGCTCAGCTACCTGGCGCAGAACCAGTCGGCCCAGGCCTTGCAGGGTGTGAGCAGCCAGATCGGCCAGGGTGTCTCGGAAGGTGAAGACGCGCTGGGTGGGGCCGCGGCGAATCTGGGTGGGGGCGCGGCCGGAGCGTTGGGGGCGCTGGGCCAGGCCGGCGGCGGCGGAGGTCTGGGCGCGCTGGGCGCAGCCGGACTCGGCGAGATCAACACCTCGGCGGCGCTGGGCGCCGCGGTGCCAATGGGTAACCTGTCTGCGCCGCCCGGCGCTGCGCCACTGCTGTCCACGCCCGTACAGCTTGCGTCGGCGGCAACGCCGCTCGGCGCGGGCGGAGCTCCCGGCATGCCGATGATGCCGCCGCTCATGCCACCGCCGATTTCACCGGGAACCGGCTGGCGCAAACGCAAGGCGCAGAAATACGAAGACATCGCGATCGGCGCCGAGCTCAAGGGCAAGGTAATGAAGCCGCCGCCGTCGGCGGGATGACCGAAATCTCCTGAGTCAGTTCAGAAACCGGGACCCGGCGGGTTGCGATGCAGCGAATCGAGGCCCTGCTGGATGCCTTGATCCACTTGGCTCTTGACGTCGGGATTGCTGCTATGAATCCCGACGGCCGGGTTGCAGCTACAACTGAGGGTGCCGAACTGGCTGGGGTCGGCACCGGCCGGCGGTGCCGCAGCAACGGTCGCACCGAGCGCGACGACGGCGCCGACAATTAATTTCTCGATGATCAAAGATGCTCCGTTGGGGTTGATACCCCAGTATGCGGGAGTGGTCAGGCCCCCGCATGGCGAGGGCAGAACGCGGCGATGCTGACGCCGACGAAGAACCCGGCGTGGTAGCCGTCAAGACCACTCTGCTGCATCACGTCATTCGCGACGTCGCTCGATGCCCTGCCGCCGTCCAGCGCATCGCAGACCTGATGACCGGCGATGACCGCGGCCTGACCGGATGCGAAGGTAACCCCTTTGGCCTTCAACGCATTCAAGAAGCTGGCGTCGACGGCGTCGGCATGCGCGCTCGGTGCGGCTATTGCCATGGCGCTGAGCGAAGTGAAAACCAGGACGAGACCGGTCAGGATTGATCGCACAGGTTTGGGCGAACGCACGGGGGTGGTCGTCCTTTCTCATCCTGTCCGCTGAGCAGAACCGCGGGTATTGCCGACAGCGGGCAAAGCCGCTGACATTGCGATCATTGCATGCCGCGCCAGGACTTTTGAAGCGCGCGGTGCGGCCGTCGCGGACAAGCCCGGTCGTTAACCGAATGGCCATGCCTTGGCTGTTCACCGTTGGCAGGCCGGGCACCAGTACGCAACCCGCTCGCCGCCGTCGTCGCGCCTGATCGGCGTGGCGCAGCGACGACAGCTCTGGCCGGCTCGGCCGTACACCCACAGTTGCCGGCCGGCCCGGGTGTCTCCGGTGGTGGTGCGATTCTGGCGGAAGCGGTTGGCCCACAACATGTCGCGGGCGCGGGTGACCAGTCGGTGCGGATTGGTGATCGCGCTCACCGGTGCGGTGGGCAGGTGTCCGCTGACGAAGCACAACTCGTTGCAGTAGACATTGCCGATCCCGGCCATCACCTGCTGGTCGAGCAGCGCCTCGGCGATGGCGCGGTCGGGCGTTACTGTCAGGTTGGCGACGGCAACTTGGGGATCCCAGTCGTCGCCCAGCAGATCGGGTCCCAGATGATCAACGACGTCGCCGTCGTTGCCGCGGTCGAGGATCTCCAGCACGCCCAGGTCGATTCCGAGCGCGCGGATATCGCCGGCTTCCAGAATGATTCGGACCCGGTGGTCGGCGCGGCTCGGCCGCGACGTCACTCGCCAGCTGCCGTCCATTTTGAGATGTGAATGGATGCTGGCCGGGCCGACGCGAATGAACAAATGCTTACCGCGGCTGCACACCTCGTCGACGACACGACCGCTCAGGTCGACCGTGGCGAAGCGGGGGACTCGCACGTCGCAACGGGTCAGCGTGCGACCGACCAATGCCTTGCGCAGTGCCTCCGCGGTACGAAAAACGGTGTCACCCTCGGGCATGGGACTACCGCAGCCGCAGTCCGCGCGGAGTCCGGGCGAACCCCGCCTCGGACAGGGCCGCGACCACGGTGGACGACACCTGCGGCGCCAACACCGGCGCGCTGTTGATGCGCTCGATGAGGATGGAGTTGACCCGCCGCACCGAAACCAGGTCGGCTAGTGCGACGGCGGCGGCGTGGTTGGCGTCGGGGTCGTCGTCGGCGAAGCTCAGCAACGACCGCCCGCCGCGTTCGAGGAACCAGACCAGCTCGCCGTCCACCAGCACGACCAGCGCCCCGGCTTTGCGGCCGGGCCGGGCCGCCCCGTCGCCGTCCGAGCGCGACGGCCAGGCCAGCGCTGCCCCGTAAGGGTTCGCCGGGTCGGCGGCGGCCAGCACCACCGCCCGGTATTCCGGCTTCTCGGGGTCCACGCCATCGAGGTAGCTGCGCAGCCGGTCAACCGTGGATGCCACGGCGAACTGGGCACCGCCCAGCGACTCGACGAAGTAGCCGCGCTGGCATCGGCCGGCGTCCTCGAAAGCGGTCAGCACCTTGTACAGCGTGGCAAACCCGCCGGGCACTCCCTCGGCCATCACCGCACCCCTGGTCAGCACGCCATGTCTATTCAGCAGCAGGTCCGCCTGGTGCTGGGCCCGCACGGTGGAGTTTGCTTCGGGTGTCGGCAGCGCCGACCAGCGACCGGCAACGGTCGGATCAGCGGCCCGCGACTGCGGGTGCGCGACGCTGTAGCGACTCAGGCGAGGCGGTCGCCTGCCGCGTCCCTGCCGATGCGCCGGCGCGGATCGTTTCCGCGCGCCCGGGCCACCCGACAGCATCGCCCGCACCGGCGCGAAGGTGTCGCCGGTGACCCAGCCGGCCCAAATCAGCTCCCACAGTGCGGTTTTGAGCTCGGCTTCGCCGATGCCGTCCTGCGCCAACTGCCGAAAGAAGAATGCGCCGCCGCCGGCCAGCATGTCCAAGATGGCGCGATGGGTCGCGGTGAAGTCGATCTCTGAACCGGTGACCAGTGTCAGCGGCGCGGAATCGGCGGTGTGGAATGCCACCCAGCCATCGCTGCCGGAGATCGTGCCCGTCCCGGACCACATCACCTCGCCGGAGGCCAGCAGTTCGTCGAGCATCGCGGGGGAGTAGTCGCGCACGCGGGGCGCCAGCACCAGCGATTCGATCGCCGACGCGGGAAGTGGCACCCCGGCGAGCTGATCGATGACCGCTGCCAGGCCGTCCAAGCCGGAGTTGGCGGCCGAACCGCTGCGGACACCCACCCCGTGCCAGGCCGGCAGGAAACGCGCGTACGCGCTGGTGCTGACCGGCTCCACCTGCGCCCGCAGCGCCGCCAGCGATCTGCGTCGCAGGATCCGCAGCACGTCGGCGTCACACCATTGGTCGCCGACCGCCTCGGTGGAGAACTCACCGCGGACCAATCGTCCATCGGCGGCCAGCCGGCCCAACACATCGGCGGCAACCCGCAGCCCGAGGCCGAACCGGTTGGCGACGTCGGCGGTGGTGAACGGCGCGTGCGTGCGCGCGTAGCGGCCCAGCAGCTCACCCAGCGGATCGGCTACCGCCTCGGTGAAACTGGCCGGAACGCCCACCGGGACGGCCACCCCGACGCCGTCGCGCAGCCGGCCGATGTCCTCGATCGCCACCCACCAGCTGCGACCGGCGAAGGAGACCGGCAGCGCCCGCTTGGCCGCGAAGAGCGCTTCCAGCCAGCCGCCGACCTCGGCGCCACTGGCACGTTCGGCGATCTCGTCGCTGGTCAACGGGCCGAGCAGCCGCAGCAAGTCAGCGACCGCCTCGGCGTCGCGGGCGGCGCGATCGGCTGAAAGGTGCTGCAACTGCCGACCGGTACCAGCTACGACGTCGGGGTCGAGCAGCTCGCGTAGCTCGACGCGGCCCAGCAACTCGGCCAGCAGCGTGGGGTCCAGTGCGAGCGCCGCCGCCCGGCGTTCGGCCAGCGGGCTATCGCCCTCGTACATGAATGCCCCGACGTAGCCGAACAGCAGCGAGGCCGCGAACGGCGACGGCGTGGAGGTTTCGGTCTCCAGCAGGCGGATCTTGCGCGCCGCGATGTCGGTCATCAGCTCGGTCAACGTCGGCACGTCGTAGACGTCCTGAAGGCACTCGCGGACCGCCTCCAGCACGATCGGGAAGTCCGGGTACTTCCGGGCCACGTCAAGCAACTGCGCGGCGCGCTGACGCTGATGCCACAGTGGTGATCGCCGGCCGGGGTTTCGCCTCGGCAGCAACAGCGCTCGCGCCGCACATTCCCGGAACCGCGACGCGAACAGTGCCGAACCGCCCACCTCCGCGGTGACGATCGGGTCGATCTCGTCGGCGTCGAAGACGAACAGTTCGGCACCGGGTGGCGCGTCGCTCGAGTCGGCTCCGGACTCCGAGATGGTGTCGGGCAGCCGCACCACGATGCCGTCGTCGGAGGCGGTCGGTTTCTCGTCGATGCCGTAGCGATCGCGCAGCCGCCGGCTCACCGCCAGCGCAAGCGGGCCGTGCACCCGCAGGCCGTAGGGGGAATGCAGAATCACCCGCCAGTCGCCCAGCTCGTCGCGGAACCGCTCGATCAGCAGCGTGGTGTCGGTGGGCACCACGTTCGTGGCGGTCCGCTGATCATCCAGCAGCCGCCACAGGTTTTCCGTCGCATACTCGTTGAGTCCAAGTCCAGCACAACGACTTTCGAATTCGCCGCGAGCCAGCCCGGCCAGCTCGCCGGTGAACCGGCCGACCGCGCGGCCGAGCTCTGCGGGTCGGCCCGAATCGTCGCCGCGCCAGAACGGAAGCCGGGCCGGAGCGCCGGGCGCCGGTATCACCAGCACGCGGTCGTGGGTGATCTCGGTGATTCGCCAGCTGGTGGCGCCGAGCGCGATGACATCGCCGGTCCGTGACTCGTAGACCATCTCCTCGTCGAGTTCGCCTACTCGGGAAGGGTTTTCGGAGTCGGTGGCGAGGTAGACGGTAAAAAGGCCGCGGTCCGGGATGGCGCCGCCGGAGGTCACCGCGAGCCGCTGCGCACCGGGACGCGCCGTCACCACGCCGTTGTCCCGGTCGTAGACCAGACGTGGCCGCAGTTCGGCGAACTCGGTGGACGGATACTTGCCGGACAGCAGATCCAGGGTGGCTTCGAATGCGCTGCGCGGCAGCGTCGCAAACGGCGCGCTGCGCCTTACCGTGTCGAACCAGCGGTCGACGTCCAGTGCGTCCAGCGCGGCCGCGGCAACCGTATGCTGGGCCAGAATGTCCAACGGGTTCGTCGGCAACCGCATCGTCTCGATCTCGCCGCTGAGCATGCGCTGAACCGTTACCGCGCAACCGATCAAGTCGGTGCGGTGTTTGGGGAACAGCACCCCTTGGGAGATTTCGCCGACCTGGTGCCCGGCCCGCCCGATGCGCTGCAGGCCACTGGCCACCGACGGCGGCGCCTCCACCTGAATCACCAGGTCGACCGCGCCCATATCGATGCCCAATTCCAGGCTCGAGGTCGCCACGACCGCCTTCAACTGTCCGGTCTTCAGGTCTTCTTCGACGATGGCCCGTTGTTCCTTGCTGACCGAGCCGTGATGGGCACGGGCCAATAGTGCTGGGGCGCCGTAGGTTTGGCCGCTGCCGAGCAGGTGCGCAGGAGCGCCACCGGCCACCTTGGGGTTGGCCGCGGATGGCAGTTCGGTGCCGGTGCGTTCGGCGTGAATCTCGTTGAGCCGAGCGGTCAGTCGCTCAGCCAGCCGCCGCGAGTTGGCGAACACGATGGTCGAATTGTGCGATTCGACGAGGTCGACCAGTCGCGCCTCGACATCGGGCCAGATGCTGTTGTTCGCCAGGTTGGCCATATCGGGGACCGGGACCTGCACGGTCAGCTCGAAAGTCTTGGCCGCCGGTGGGGAGACGATGGTCGTCGGGGACGACCCCGACAAGAACCGGGCCACCTCTTCGGGCGGGCGCACGGTGGCCGACAACCCGATGCGCTGTGCCGGCGCAGCCAACATATCGTCGAGCCGTTCCAGCGAAAGGGCAAGGTGTGCACCCCGTTTGGTGCCCGCGATGGCATGCACCTCGTCCACGATCACGGTCTGCACGCCGGCCAGGGTCTGCCGGGCCGCCGACGTCAACATCAAAAACAGCGACTCCGGCGTCGTGATCAGCACGTCGGGTGGGTTGCTGACGAGCTGTCGGCGGCGGGCCGGCGACGTATCGCCGGACCGCAGCCCGACGGTGATCTCCGGTGCGGGCAGCCCCTGCTGCGCGGCGACCCGGGCCATCCCGGCCAGCGGAGTCCGCAGGTTGCGCTCGACGTCGACGGCCAGCGCCTTCAGCGGCGAGACGTAGAGCACCCGGGTGCCGGCTGCTCGCTCGCTGCGCGGTGCACCTGCCAGTGTGTCGATGGCCCATAGGAAGGCCGCCAGCGTCTTACCCGAGCCGGTTGGAGCGATGACCAGCGTGTTGTGGCCGTCGGCGATCGCCGACCAGGCGTCAGCCTGCGCGGGCGTCGGCGCAGCGAAGGTCCCGGCGAACCAGTCGCGGGTGACGACGCTGAACCGCGCAAGCGCGTCGTCAGGTACAGCGGTCATCCAGCCATCATGACAACTGGGTACGACACAAACGCGTCAACGCTGGTCGGGCGCGACCGCCTTGGCGAGTTGCTCGGGGACATCGTTCACCCGAATGATCGCGTCGAGCAGTGAATGGGCGCAGGAATTGCTGAGTTGACCCGCGTCGGTATCCGGGTGGATGATCCGCTGCCGGCAGATCTCGAAGGTCAGCGCGAGCCAACCGTGGATGACGATCCGCAGGTCGCGCTCGACGGCTGGCTCGAGATTGCTGCCCGACCCGTCAACCTCGACGATGCGGCTCATGATGTGTTCCATCTGCCGGTCCTTGGCCTCGTCGTCGATGCCGAGCAGGACTGGATCGGAACGGCCGAGTCCGACGTACGCGGCCCAGGCGGCGTGCGGGTGCTCCTGGTGGTACTGCATGTAGGCGAGTACGCCGTCCCGCACCTCCTCGAAGAGGTTCTGGCCCGGCGTCGGCGGAAGGTTGGTGGTCTCGAACAGCTGGTCGGCTTGTCCCTTGACGACCGCGGCGAAGAATGCCCGCTTGTCCGGGAAGTAGTGGTACATCAACGCCCGTGATACGCCGGCCCGCTCGGCGATCTCGTCGATGCGGACCTCGTCGTACGGCCGTTGCCCGAAAACCTCCGCGCCTAAGGCCAGCAACTCGGCGCGGCGGTCATCCGGAGATAACCGGCGCCGGGGCGTTCGCATAGAGCAGATGGTACTGGTCGATCCTTTGCGCAGGTCCGCAACGGTCTCCGAAGCCCATGCAAACTTCTGTTCATCGTGGTGCCCGTCGGCGCCCGACGCGCACTCGGCATCGGCCGCGAATCCTCGAATCGTCGTCTACCAGCGCTTTCATCGGCTCAGCGAAGCATTTGGTGGCTCCTGATGGTTGCCCGGCCCGCACGACGGGCAACACGCGCCGGCCAGCATCTCAAACTTGCGCACGCCGCGGGCGCAATAGAAGTCAGCGCATCGGCGTACTGGTCGACGGTTTCGAGACCGTGATCTACGCGATCGCCTTCGTGCTCCTGGTGGCGGCCGCTGTGCTGGTTGTGATCGGTGGGGCAGAGGCCGTCGTGCAGGGCGCGACTCACAAGGTCAATACGCTGCAGGGTGGCGTCGCGATCCTCGACCGAGTCTTGATGGTGCTGATCATCGCCGAGATCGCGGCAACCTTGCGCGCTGTACTGCTGTATCACGAAATCGCTGCAGAGCCTTTCCTTTTCATCGGACTGATTGCCTACGTGCGGCGGATTCTGATCGTGACCGCGGCATCCGAGCAGGTGCATTCCGACAAGGAGCTCAACCGCCCTACTGCTCGAACTCGGCGCGCTTGGGCTGCTTGTCATCGGCATCGCGTCGGCGATCTTCATGATCCGCTACAGCGCTCGACACGCAGTGCCGACGCAATGCCGAAAACGGCTGAGCTTACCGCCGCGACTGGTTTACCAGCGCCGCGTCGGCGGGTATACGCATGTGGCGCGTGTGTCCGCGCGTGACAGCGTATAGAGGATCCCCCGATGCAAACGCAACAACAACCCTCGACCGGCGACCGCCTCGGTCGCGAAGACAACGAAGTGCACTCTGCCGTTCGGTTCGCCGTGCTTGCCGCGCTTGCCGGAGTGGGCTTTCTGATCGTGGCCGCACTGTGGGACAGCACCTGCAAGGGCGCCATGTCCATCGACACCGTGGCATGTGGGGCACCGCAGCTGACCATCCTGGCGCTCGGCGCGCCGCTGATTCTGCTGGTCGCAGGCATCTGGGCCTTCGTCCGCACCTACCGCGTCTGGCATGACCACGGAGTCTGGTGGGGATGGCAGGGCGCCGGCTGGTTTCTGATGATTCTGATGTTCGTCACGCTCACGATGGGCGCCCCGATCGCCGGACCCGTGTTGACTTGAGTTCGCGCCCAGTCCAGGCGTCTCTTTCGTTGCGCGTTCTTAACGGTCAGATCTGGTTTCATTTGGTGGCGCTTGTGGGTATTTGCTCTTGACCATGAGGAGCGTGTCGGCGGATGGTCCGCCCGTCACCCGATCATGGGAGACAAGATCACGAATGCGATGACATAAATGCCCACTGCGATCAGAACGAGGATCACCAACGTGATGACAGATATCAGCGCTATGCGCCGAATGCGGCGTGTGCGCTGGATTTCCGTCGCTTCGTTCGAATCCATGGCAGGTGGAATACCCGGCGGCGATCATGACTAACCAGCTCGAGCGCGAGGGTAGTGTCGGTCAAACTATGCAGGGAGGCCCGATGACCGTTGCTGCGAAGGCTGTGACGAACCAGCAACGCGGCGAGCGCGCGATTGAATTGCGCGTCGCGGCGAAACTGGAGAACCTGGCTGTTCTGCGCACGCTGGTGGGGGCCGTCGGCACCTTTGAGGACCTGGATTTCGACGCGGTAGCCGATC
Source organism: Mycobacterium sp. (assembly GCF_049278535.1). Taxonomy (GTDB): domain Bacteria; phylum Actinomycetota; class Actinomycetes; order Mycobacteriales; family Mycobacteriaceae; genus Mycobacterium. Next base: position 25,990 of record NZ_JBAPMI010000081.1, read on the forward strand.
TGCGGCTTGCGGTCGACGAAGTCTGCACCCGGTTGATCCGCTCAGCCATTCCGGGGGCCACGCTGGCGATCGTGGTCGATCCGCGCGACGACGAACTCAAGGTCGAAGCGTCGACGACATGCGACAGCGACGACGTGGTGACGCCGGGCAGCTTCAGTTGGCATGTGCTGACATCGCTGACCGATGACGTACAGACATTCCACGACGATCATGGATCGGACGGCCATCGCGTTTTCGGAGTCACGCTGACCACGAGAAGGGCGGGCTCTCACAGGTGAAACCGCGAGCTGTAGGCGGTTCCTCTTCATCTCGTCCCAATGAATACGCCGACGTTCCCGACATGTTTCGTGAGCTGTCCACTCTCGAGGCCGACTCGTCCGACTTCCAGCGTCATCGAGACAAGATCGTCGAGCGTTGCCTGCCGTTGGCCGACCACATCGCCCGGCGCTTCGAGGGACGCGGGGAACCGCGCGACGACCTGGTTCAGGTGGCCCGGGTCGGACTGGTAAACGCGGTCGCCCGCTTCGACGTGGAGACCGGCTCCGACTTCGTCTCCTTCGCGGTGCCCACGATCATGGGGGAGGTCCGGCGGCATTTCCGCGACAACAGCTGGTCGGTCAAGGTCCCGCGGCGTCTGAAGGAACTGCACCTGCGGCTCGGCACGGCGACCGCCGACCTGTCGCAGCGGCTCGGCCGTGCACCCACCGCGACCGAACTCGCGCATGAGCTCGAGATGGATCGCGCCGAAGTCATCGAGGGCCTGGTGGCGGGCAGTTCGTACAACACGCTGTCCATTGACAGCGGTGGCAGCGGCAGCGGCGATGAGGAAGCCCGCGCCATTGCCGACACGCTCGGCGACGTCGATACCGGGCTGGAGCGGATCGAGAACCGCGAGGCGCTGCGACCGCTGCTCGAAGGGCTGCCCGAGCGAGAGCGAACCGTGTTGGTGCTCAGGTTCTTCGACTCGATGACGCAGACGCAGATCGCCGAGCGGGTCGGCATTTCACAGATGCACGTCTCGCGACTGCTGGCTAAGTCGCTGGCCCGGTTACGGGACGAGTTGGAATAGCCGGTTCGGGTCGTGGTCCTCGTCGTCCGGCACATCGTGTACCGAAGAAGCCAACGGCAGCGTGTTGTCCGGGTCGCAGATCCGAAGTAGCCGCGACACCGCCTTGTTTGGGACCACCGCCCAGCGCAGATTGACCCCCGCGCACTTCACGTTGATCAGGTGCAGCGCCGAAAAGCCAGCGGTGCCAAAGAATTTCAGGCGACTCAGGTCCAGGATCAGCGGCGTGGAGTGAACGATGCAGAGGTCGAAGAAGTCGGCGAGCTGACTGGCATTGGAGGCGTCGAGCTCACCATCGACGGTGACCAGAACACGGGACGAGTCCCACTCCGCGGTGAACCGTGCGGAATGGTTCTCCCATGCAGGCGGAGGAACTGTCGCCTCGGTTCCATGAACCGACGAAGCGAAGTTCGGGTGCAGAGCAGACATCTAGTGACTCCATCAGTCGACAAGCAATCTGTGGATCACGTCAAGCGGTTGGCTTCCGCGCGTGAGGAAAAACTGGGGAGTCCAGCCTCCCCTCACGTCAATTAACGCTGTGGAAGGGCGGCTGCGAACTCAACCTGTTTGTCAGAATACCCCGACCACTGTGCGCCGACAACGTATATGGATGTTTCTCAGAAAGCCTGGTCGCCGCATGGGGCCGGTGGCTTCAGCCTGAATGATGTTCAGGGTCAACGATTGCGGCGGCAAATCGCCGGACCGACTCGGCTGCCGCGCCGGCCGCGTCGTCGTGGCCCGCGCGCCCTCGGGCGGCGATCGCGCCGCTTGCCGGATCCAGCGTTACCTCGGCCAGCAGTTCACCGGTGGTGGGTTCACATACCGCCCACGAGTAACGCGAGTCGGCGGCCCAGTGGGCGTCACTGCGGGCCACGTACTCCGGGTCGGTTACGCCGAGATCGGCCAGCGCGCGACGGTCGTCGATGCGGCCGTCGGCACGCAGGCCGCGCAGATACCACTGCCCGGCGTTGATCTCGATGGGGTCCAAGTCCGGGGGCGATGCCGGCCGCGCTACTTGATCTCGGCGAGCACCGTGCCCTGGGTGATGGCAGCCCCGGTTTCGACGGCCAATCCGGTGATCACACCGTCCTTGTGCGCGGTGACCGGGTTCTCCATCTTCATGGCCTCCAAGACCACCACCAGATCGCCGGTCGAGACCTCTTGGCCCTCCTCGACGGCAACCTTGACCACAGTGCCCTGCATCGGGGCGGTCACCGCGTCACCGGACGCCGCGGCGCCGCCGGCGGCACCGCGCTTGCGCGGCTTGGGCTTCTTGCGGACGACACCCGCTGCGTCGCCACCGCCGTTGGACAGCGCCAAGTCACCGGGCAGCGAGACCTCGAGTCGGCGGCCACCGACCTCGACGACGACCTTCTGACGCGGCAGGGCTTCGTCCTCCTCGATGGGCTCGCCGGCGGTGAAGGGTTCGATGGTGTTGTCCCACTCGGTCTCGATCCAACGGGTGTGCACCGTGAAGCCCTGGTCGTCACCGATGAACGCCGGGTCGGACACCACGGCGCGGTGGAACGGGATGACGGTGGCCAGGCCCTCGATGTGGAACTCGTCCAGGGCGCGGCGGGAGCGCGCAAGCGCCTCTTCGCGGGTGGCGCCGTACACGATCAGCTTGGACAGCATCGAGTCGAACTGACCGCCGATCACCGAACCGGCCTCGACGCCGGAGTCCAGCCGGACACCGGGGCCGGTGGGGATGTCGTAGCGGGTGACCGGACCGGGCGCCGGCAAGAAGCCGCGTCCGGCGTCCTCGCCGTTGATCCGGAACTCGATGGCGTGCCCACGCGGGGTGGGGTCCTCGGTGATGTCCAGCGCCTCGCCGTTGGCGATCTTGAACTGCTGCAGCACCAGGTCGACGCCCGCGGTCTCTTCGGTGACGGGATGCTCGACCTGAAGACGGGTGTTGACCTCCAGGAAGGAGATCAGCCCGTCCTGCCCCACCAAATACTCGACGGTGCCGGCGCCGTAGTAGTGCGCCTCTTTGCAGATCCGCTTGGCGGATTCGTGAATCTCCTTACGCTGCGCGTCGGTCAGGAACGGCGCGGGCGCCTCCTCGACCAGCTTCTGGAAGCGGCGCTGCAGCGAGCAGTCGCGGGTGCCGGCGACAATGACGTTGCCGTGCTGGTCGGCGATGACCTGCGCCTCGACGTGGCGCGGCTTGTCCAGGTAGCGCTCGACGAAGCATTCGCCGCGGCCGAACGCCGCCACCGCCTCGCGGGTCGCCGACTCGAACAGCTCCGGGATCTCCTCGATGGTCCGGGCCACCTTCATGCCGCGCCCGCCGCCGCCGAAGGCCGCCTTGATCGCGATCGGCACGCCGTACTCCTTGGCGAAGGCGACCACTTCGTCGGCGTCCTTCACCGGCTCAGGGGTACCGGGTACCAGCGGGGCCTGTGCGCGGGCGGCGATGTGCCGCGCGGTGACCTTGTCGCCGAGGTCGCGGATGGACTGCGGGCTGGGCCCGATCCAGATCAGGCCGGCGTCGATCACCGCCTGGGCGAAGTCGGCGTTTTCCGACAGGAAGCCGTAGCCAGGGTGAATCGCGTTGGCGCCGGACTTGCTGGCCGCCTCCAACAGCTTGCCGAAGTCCAGGTAGGACTCCGCCGAGGTCTGACCGCCCAGCGCGAAGGCCTCGTCGGCGAGCTTCACGTGCGGGGCGTCGGCGTCGGGCTCGGCGTACACCGCCACGCTGGGCAGTCCCGCGTCCTTGGCCGCGCGGATGACCCGCACCGCGATCTCACCGCGGTTGGCGACAAGAACCTTCGAGATCGTCGAGCTGGCGTGACTGGCCACTTCGCCTCCTGGTGCGCACGTCTGGTGATGTCTAAGAGAAATTCTTACAAGTCGTTTCGGGGAAGTTTAAGCGCCGCGCCGTGAGCGGCAAGACCCGGTGTCTACTTCAGTCAGACTCCCGCACTCGGCGCTTGATCCGGGCCAGCATCGCCGACATGCCACGCAGCCGCAATGGACTGATCAGCTCGGCCAAACCGAGTTCGGTATAGAAGTCCTCGGGCACCGCCAGGATGTCGGCGGCGGGCTGCTGGTCAAGGCCGGTGGCCAGGATGGACGCGAAGCCTCGGGTGGTGGGCGCCTCGGCGGGCGCGCTGAAATACAGCCGAACTCGGCCCGGGTCGTGGGCGTCGACGTGCAAAAACAGCGGTGACTGGCATTCGGGGACCGGCTCCATCGCCGCTTCCTCGAGGTCATCGGGCAGCGCCGGGAGGTCGTCGGCGAATTCCAGCAGCAGCTTGAGCTTGTCCTGGCCTTGGACGTCGCCGAAGTCGGCGACCACCTCGGCCAGCGGCGCGGGCATGTTCATCAGGCGGGGACGGCTCCCGGGCTCTCGCCGGCGACGATCGGCACCCGCACGGCGTTACCCCACTCGGTCCACGAACCGTCGTAATTGCGCACGCCTGGGATGCCCAGCAGGTGGGTCAACACGAACCAGGTATGACTGGACCGCTCGCCGATACGGCAGTAGACGACGGTCTTGTCGTCCGGCTCGATGAACCCGTAGAGCTCCTGGAGCTCGGCCCGGCCGCGGAACCGCCCGCTGTCGTCAGCAGCCTTCGCCCACGGAATGGAGCGCGCCGAAGGGATGTGGCCGGCGCGCAATGCGCCTTCCTCCGGGTAGTCGGGCATGTGTGTGCGCTTGCCGGTGTACTCCTCGGGCGAGCGGACATCGATCAGTGGCTCAGAACCCAACACCGCCAGCACGTCGTCTTTGAACGCCCGGATCGGCGCATCGTTGCGCTCGACGACGGGATAGCCGGAGGAGGTTCGGCTCGGAACATCCAGCGTGGTGTCACGCCCGTCGTGCATCCACAGGTCGCGTCCGCCGTTGAGCAGCCGCACATCCGGGTGGCCGAACAGCGTGAAGACCCACAACGCGTATGCCGCCCACCAGTTGCTCTTGTCGCCGTAGATCACCACGGTGTCGTCGCGCGAAATCCCTTTGCGGTCCATCAATTCCGCGAACTGCCTGCCGTTGATGTAATCGCGCACCCGCGGGTCGTTGAGGTCGGTGTGCCAGTCGACTTTGACCGCGCCGGGGATGTGGCCGACGTCGTAGAGCAGGACGTCTTCATCGGATTCGACGATGGCAAGTCCGGGCCGGCCCAGGTTGCCGGCCAGCCAGTCGGCCGTGACCAGCCGTTCCGGGTGGGCGTAAGCGCTCAGCGTTGGGCTGGGATCTGCTGGTAGAGGCACACCGCGAGCCTACCTGCCGGTTAACGTCGGCCGCTGCGGCGTTGACGCCGGCGACAGTTCTACGCGGATGCCGGATTAGCGGCCCACAGATCGGCGACCGAAACGCCGACACGTGCCAGCAGAGCCCTGGTCTTCGGCAGGCTCAGGCCGATGATGTTCGACGGGTCGCCGTCGATCCGGTCAATGAACCAACCGCCCAGCCCGTCCAGTGTGAAGGCGCCGGCGACGGCCAACGGCTCGCCGCTGTCTAGATAGGCTTCCAGTTCCGTTGCTGTCGGCGTGCCGAAATGCACTGTGGTGAAAAATGATTCGGCTACCCGCTGGATAACGTTGCCGTCGCTGAGTCGGACCAGGCAGTGGCCGGTGTGCAGCTGACCGGGCCGGCCGCCCATCGACTGCCACTCGCGCCGCGCCGCGTCGATGGATGCGGGCTTGCCGACCAGCCGGCCCTCGATGAGGAGCATCGAATCACAACCAATGACAACGCAATCCGCGGCGACCCCGGCGTCCAGGACGGTCGCGACGTGATCGGCTTTGGCTTCGGCCAGGCTGCGAACCACGCTGCCGGCAGCGGCGTCCGGTCCCAGCC
>NZ_JBAPMI010000082.1:0-1534 GCF_049278535.1 Mycobacterium sp.
TTCGCCATGACCGAAGAAGTGCTTGCCCACATGCGCGCGCAGCTCTGAGCCGTTCCCTGCGAAGCGTTGCGGCGCGCTAACCGGACACACCAGCGCGGCTCCGATAACGTGGATGGACGTGACCGGCGCCGCGACCCGAACAGTGCTTGCCGGTGTTTTGTGCGTCGGGCTGGCGTCGGTATCTGTCATCGCTGGCCCGGCCGACCTCTCCGCGGCGCCGGCGGCGCGCAGCGCTTATGTGACCGTTGCGGTGGCCACGGCGTGGACCACCCCGCAGAGCCCGCGCCCAGTCGACCATCCCGCCCTGACAAATCCGGTCGATATTCGCGGCTGGCTGTCCGCAATGACGCTGGACCAGCAGGAAGCGCTCACCTCGGACAATCTCAACCAAACGCAGGTCCTCTTCGGCGACCGCGTCATTGTGGTGCGGGAACAGGGCGAGTGGGACGAGGTAGTGGTCCCCGACCAAGCCACACCGAAGAACTCTCAGGGCTATCCCGGCTGGATTCCCAAGGCCCAGTTGACAATCGACGCGGGCTACGGCGCACTGAAGGAATACGGCCCCTTCGCGCTGGCCGATCGCGGCATCACCACCTGGCTGTACCGCGATTCCGGACTCTCCGATCGCGACCTCGAGATCAGTACCAACACGCGGCTTCCGGTCCTGAACCGCACCGACAAGGCCGTTCAGGTAGCCACCCCCGATCGCGGCCCGAAGTGGCTGGATGCCCGAACGGTGGCGGTCTACGAAAAGCCTACGGACATACCGCATCCCACCGGAGCCGATCTGGCCCGGTACGCCGCCGCGTTCGTGGGCGTCCCCTACGTGTGGGGTGGTGACGCCGGGTTCGGGATCGACTGCTCCGGTTTCACCGCCACCATCTACCAGGTGCACGGCATCACCCTGCCGCGCGACGCCGGCCCGCAGGCCGCCGACAGCCGGGGCCGCCCGGTCGACAAATCCGCATTGCAACCCGGCGATCTGCTCTTCTACTCGCACGGCGGCAGCGACCCCGTCAATCCCGACGACATGTACCACGTGGCCATGTATTACGGGAACGGCGACATGATCGAGGCGTTCGATAAGACGGAACCGGTGCGCATCACCCCGGTTCGCCTGGACGAGGACTACTGGGGCGCGCGCCGCTACCTCAACCAGCCGCGTTAACGGCCGCCGCTCCCGTCGATGACCTCGACCTCGCAGTTAAGGCCCGAGGCACGCGAGAGACGTGCATCAGCGGTGACCAGCACGGCATCCAGAACCTCGGCTAGCGCGATATAGGCGGCATCGTAGGGCGTGACGACATGCCGCAGTTCCCATATGCGCTGCAAAAATGGCTGGTGTGAGGATCGACGGACCGGCAAATCCGCCAAGTCCGCTAACGCACTTACGGCCCTTCGGGCGGCCATCTGTTTTGCTGCAACGTGGCGGCGCCACACCGAGACCACCTCGAGGTCTACAAGTTCGGGCGCGACCAACGTCTCGCCTGCTAAACGTTGCCTCGCGTGCTCGCCGTCTGTTCCGTCATCACCC
>NZ_JBAPMI010000083.1:0-30191 GCF_049278535.1 Mycobacterium sp.
CCGTCGTCGGTGTCGGCCGCCACCGGGACCACGTCGGCGTCGGCGTCGGGAACCCAGCTCAAATCGCGCAGCTTGCCGTCGGGGTCGCGCACCACCACGACCGCGTCCGGGGCACCGCGACCCGGCAGGCCGGCTTCGCGCACCGCGACCGCCGCGGTCGTCCCGGCGGGCACCCGGATCGGTGCTGCTGGGGCGTGGTGTGCGGGGGCGGTCATCGACGCGGTCTCCATGGCTTTCGGCTGTTCAAACGGACCCGACCATGCTATCGGGATGGCTATCGCCGAGGGTTGCAGCCTTAGGGCTGGCCCGGTTTGAGGAGGACGAACAACGCCTCGGCATCAGTGAGCACGTCGTCGCCGTCGCTCAACCGGCCCGCTACGAAGATCTTGCGGCCGTCCACCCGGTCTACTCGCGCGTCGACCTGTAATTCCTTGTCGATCGGGACGATCTGGCGGTAGTTGACGTGCAGGTACGCGGTGCGCTGGCGTGGACCGCCGGTGATCACGCCCGATGTCATACCCAAGACGGAATCGAACAGCAGCCCGAGCGCCCCACCGTGGACGGCGCCGTTGCGGCCCAGATGAAACCGGCGAAAGCGGGCCCAGCCCTCGATGCGGCCGTCGTCGGTTCGGTGCACCTTCATCGGTACCGGCAGGATATTGCCGCGATTCGGTAAGTCGATGCGGCGCCCGGACGGGGTCGCCCACTCGTCGGTGTCGAACCGACCTAGCAAGTCCGACACCTTCTCGATCAGGTCGGCCGCTTCACTGATCACCTCGTCGGGCGCATCGACCGCTCGGGCATGGTCCTGCAGGGTGCGCACCGCTTCGATGAAGCGGCCGTAGTCGGGGCCACCCTTGGTCGTCGGTTCGGGCGGGTTGAATCCGCCGCCTGGATGTCGCGCATGTTCGCCGGCCACCAGGACACCGTATTGCGCGGCCGCGGACGTCGCCGCGGGGCTAGGCGTTCTGCTCGCCGAGCGCGCTCAGCTTCGCGAACTCCTCGTCGCTGAGCTCGATCTCCGCCGCGGCGACGTTCTCCTCCAGGTGCGCGACGCTCGAGGTGCCTGGAATCGGCAAGACCACCGGTGAACGTTTGAGCAGCCACGCCAACGCCAGCTGCGAGGGTGTCGCGTGGCCGTGCTCGGCGCCGAGTTTGGCCAGCGGACCGTCCGGCGCAGCCAGTGGGCCCGCGGCCAGCGGGAACCACGGGATGAACCCGATCCCCTGCTTGGTCGCCTCGTCCAGGAGCGCCTCGGCGGAGCGGGTGGTCAGGTTGTAGAGGTTCTGCACCGACACAATCTGCGTGATCTTTTGAGCGGCGTGCAGCTGGTCGACGTTGATCTCGGACAGACCGATATGGCGGATCTTGCCTTCCTGCTGCAACTTGACCAGCTCACCGATCTGGTCTTCGAGCGGGAATTTGTCGTCGATGCGGTGCAGCTGAAACAGATCGATGGTCTCCACGCCCAGCCGCCGCAGACTCAGCTCGGCTTCTTGGCGCAAATACGCGGGAAAGCCCAGCGGAATCCACACGTCGGGCCCGGTTCGCAGCAGCCCGGCCTTGGTTGCGATCACCAGCCCGTCGTAGGGATGCAAAGCCTCCCGGATGATCTCCTCGGCGAAGTAGGGACCGTACGAGTTTGCGGTGTCGATGAAGTTGACGCCGAGCTCGGCCGCGCGCCGCAGTACGCGAACCGCTTCATCCCGGTCGGCGGGTGGGCCCCAGACACCCTTACCCGTCAGGCGCATGGCGCCGTAGCCGAGGCGGCTGATGGTGAGATCACCGCCGAGAGTGAAGGTTCCGGATGCCTGGGCGGGAGCTTGAGTAGTCACATCGCCGACCGTACGCCAGCCGCAAAAAACCGGCCACGTCCGCGTGGCAAGCTGGGTCGGTGGATTTGCACACGATTGCTCAAATGCCATTCACCTACCCGGAGGTGGGTGCGACGGCCGGCCCGATGCCCCCGGGCTACAAGCACATCGGCTACTCGGCCCATGTCGGCATGGGACAACTGCGCTTCGAGCAGGCGGCCGAGGCGGTCATGCACTGGGGCATGCAGCGTGGCGCTGGCCTGGGGGTGCAGGCTACCAGCGAGTTCATCACGGTCGGCACGGTTGTGATCGTGAAAATCGCCTTCCTAAAAGCACCCTGCCGGGTCGTGTACGTCGTCGACGAGCCACACGTCCGCGGATTCGCCTACGGCACGCTGCCCGGTCACCCCGAGTCCGGCGAGGAGCGGTTCGTGGTGCGCCACGACCCCGTCACCTCCGCGGTGTTCGCCGAGGTCTCCGCATTCTCGCGGCCGGCGACCTGGTGGAGCAGAGCCGGCGGGCCGGTCACGTCGGTGCTGCAGCGCATGATGAACAAGCGTTACGTCCGGGCGGTCTGACCCCAGCGGCCTCGACACGTAAATCGCTGCGACGACGCGCCGTGGTAAGACGCAACGTTTTCAATGTCGGGAACCGTGACGGGCGGTCCTAACACCAACCCTGCATGGGTCATGTGTTCATCGGCAGCGAGGCGGTAGCGCTCGGCAAGGTCAGCCCGTACCAGCTCCGGTCGCGGTTTAGGTCGATCTATCCCGACGTTTACCTGGCGGGCCACTCCGTCCCGTCGCTTCGGTGGCGCTCGGAAGGGGCATGGCTGTGGTCGGGGCGTCGTGGCGTCTTGGCCGGGCTCGCTGCGGCGGCATTGCATGGCTCCGATTGGATCGATGACGACGAACCCATCGAACTGATCTGGCGCAACCCGCATCCGCCGGCCGGCATCATCAGCCGTGACCAGCGGATCGACCCTGACGAGGTCACTCGTGTCGCCAGGCTGCCGGTCACCACGCCGGCGCGCACGGCATACGATCTCGGTCGGCTGCTGCGACACAACACCGCGGTAGCGCGCCTCGACGCGCTCATGCGAGCCACCCCGTTTTCCGGCGAGGACGTGCGACTGCTCGCCAAGCGTTACCCGGGCGCACGTGGCCTGCGTCAACTGAGGGCCGTACTACCACTTGTCGATGGCGGAGCCGCGTCACCCAAAGAGACGTGGCTTCGGCTGCTCCTGATTAACGCCGGGCTTTCGACTCCAACGACGCAGATACCCGTGCACGAGGACTGGCGGCTGGTCGGCCTGCTCGATATGGATTGGGAGCACTACAAAGTGGCGGTGGAGTACGACGGCGACCAGCACCGCACCAGCCGTCGGCAATACGCCAAGGACCAGTGGAGACTCCGCAAGCTCGAGGCGATGGGCTGGATCGTCATCCGAGTGATCGCCGAGGATGACCCACGTGACGTCGTGCGTCGGGTGCGCGCCGCGCTCGCCGCTCGAGGATGCCGCGACACGTAGCTCCTTGCGACAACGCGCCGACGCCTGTCGCAACGGTTTACGTCTGGGTGTTGCTGCCCCATGCTGCGAGCAGGTTTTCGGCACCGGTGCAGAGATCGTCGATGACCTCCCCGACCGGCGCGACGCCGGTGACCATCCCGACCCCCTGACCCGCGTCGACCGCCGCGATTCGACGGTCGTCGGCGGCGATCGCGGTGGCGAGTTCGGCTTCGGCATCGGCATCGTCGGCCAGCGCGTCCTCATGTCCGGTCCAGCGCGCGACGAAGTCGTTGCGCAGCACACGCGACGGAAAACGCTCCGCCCACGGCAGATGACGGACGATGTCGTACACCCGGGTGCTGGCGGTGTCGGTCTCGCGCGCCGCGACCAGCGCGCGGCGTCCGGCGTCGGTCGTCAGCGCCTCCACCGACGCCGACAGGCAGGTTCCCAGCCAGGCTCCGCTGGCCCCGGCGGCCAGCACCGCCGCGAGGCTACGCGGCGAGGCGATGCCCCCGGCCGCCAGCACCGGCACCGACACCACGTCCAACACCGCATCCAGCAGCGGCAGCGTGCCGATCGTCGCGTCCCCGTGACCGCCACCTTCGCTGCCGCGAGCCACGATCAGGTCGATACCGGCGTCCTCGGCCCTACGTGCCTCGGCGCCGTTGTAAACCTGTGTGGCAGCAGCGATTCCAGCATCGTGAACGCGGCTCACCCAGGACAGGTCGGTTCCGAAGCTGACCGAGATCAGCGCCGGTCGCGCGGCGAGCGCGGCCTCGAAAAGGCCCGCTTCTTTTCGCATCACCCAGTCCACCAGACCGATTCCGAACGTCCCTGCTACATGCGGCAATTCGGCATGCAACAACGACGTCGACCCGGCGGTGCCCATGCCGACCATGCCCAGTCCACCGGCGGCGCTGACTCCGGCAGCCAACCGCCCGCCGGCAACGCCACCCATCGGGGCGTTGACGATGGGCACGCGCAGGCCCATCGCCCGGGACCAGGGCGTCGAGAGCATCTGGCTACGCCGACGGAAGGCTTTTGAAGACGGTCAGCATGACCACCGAATCGTCGACTGCCTGTAGCGAGTGCCGTTGCGGCGGAATCACAACGTAGTCGCCGGTCTCTCCGTCCCACGCGTCGTCACCTGCGGTGATGTGGACGTGTCCCTGAAGGACCTGCAGCGAGGCCTGGCCGGGGCTGTCATGTTCGGAGAGTTCGTGCCCGGCAAGTAACGCCACCACGGTCTGCCGCAGTTCGTGGTTGTGTCCCCCATGCAAGGTGTGCGAGGCGCGACCACTGTGTGCCTGTCGTGCCTCGACCAACTTTTCGTCAGCCAAGCTGGTCAGCGAAATCGTGTCCATTCGATGCGTCCTTCGGTCGAGTGTTCCTCAGCTGGATAGTAGAAGAATTCCGCCCGCGGCCAAGGCGAGTACCTTGATCACCTCCAGACCGATGTAGACGTAATGGCCCCGCGAGCGCGGCGCGTCCATTCCGGCGAGCACCTGGTCCGAGCGTCGAGTCAGCAGGGGTCGCACTGCAACGACCTGCAGGGCCAGCACCGCGGCCGCGACGGCCAACGCGGCGTTGACCCGAGCCTGCGCCGGGCTGGCGATGGCAGCCACCAGGATCACCACCGCAATCAGAACCTCGACAGTGTTCAGCGCACGAAAAACGAGGCGACCGATACTGAGTCCGATCTGCAGTGTGACGTTCGGTGCACGGAATTTCAGCGGTGCTTCCAGAAATGAAATCGCCAGCACCATGCCCAGCCACACGAAGACAGCGGCGACTTCCACGCCCCGCGCTGCGCTCACGTCGCTAGCGTGTTATCACGAATCATGTTGACCCTCGGCCTCATCGAGCGCACGCTGCGCGACGCGGAATGCGGAGTTGGCATCCGGTACACCGCAGTACACCGCCGCCTGCAGCAGGACTTCCTTGATCTCGTCGCGGGTCAGCCCATTACGCAGGGCGCCCCGAATGTGCAGGGCGAGCTCGTCGTGGTGGCCGCGGGCGATCAGCGCGGTGAGCGTGATCATCGAACGGCTGCGGCGATCCAAACCGGGTCGAGTCCAGATTGTGCCCCAGGCGAATTCGGTGACGATCCGCTGGAAGTCCTGCGTGAACTCGGTCGTCCTGGCGTTCGCCTGCTCGACGTAGCTGTCGCCGAGCACTTCGCGGCGCACGGCCATGCCGTCCTCGTAACGGCCGGTGGTCATTTGGTTCCCAATCTCCTCAACTTCGCCAACACCTCGGCGATCCGGTCGGGCTGCTCCGCAGGTGCAAGGTGGGCGGCATGGGCCACCTGGACGAACCGTCCACGCGTGACGTGGCTGGCGATGTAGCGCAGCGATGCCGGGGGCGTAGCGATGTCGTTGGCGCCGGCCACCGCAACGACCGGGGTGTCGATCTCGCCGAGTCGATGACGGGCATCGAACTCGGCGAGCGCTTCACAGGTGCGGGCGTACCCGTCATCGTCCGCTCTGCGCAGGGTGTCCAGCAGCGCACGGGCCGACGCGGGATCGCGCTCGAAGAACCCTGGAGCGAACCAGCGTCGAATCGACGGCGCCACGACTTCGCCCGTCCCTTGGGTACGAACGACGTTGGCCCTCGACTGCCAGTCATCCGGATCACCGATCCGCGCACCCGTGCAAATCAACGCGGCTGACACGATCCGCTCCGGATTACCAAGCAGCAGTTGCAGTCCCACCGCACCGGCAACCGAGACGCCGGCATAGGTGAAGGGCCGCCGGCCGATCTTCTCTTCGACCAGTCGAAGGACGCCGGCGGCGAGGTCTTCGATGCTGAACGCGTCCTTCGGCCGGGGGCTGGCGCCGTGACCGGGTAGATCCCAGCCGATGACGTGATAGATGCCTGCCAGTCGCCGCGCCACTCCGGACCACAGTGCGGCCACCGATGTGCCCAGCGACGGGCCGACCACCAGCGTCGGCAGATCCGGGGAGCCGCCCAGATGCGATCCGCGAATTCTCGGAATACTCACGGATGGTCCTTGACTATTCGCTGGGCACGATCCACGCTCGCGTCGATCAACGCGTCGATTGCACCGAAGTAGTTGTCGGACAGCGCTTTTCCGGCGATGTCCGCAATGACACGCTGCTCACCGAGCACCTCGGCGCCGTCGAGATTGCCGGCCATCCGAGTTGAGTGGACTTCCAGGCCGGCCAGCAGTTCACCGCACTGAGAGCCGGCAACCACGGTCCGGCGGGCCAGGGTGCGTAACGTGTCCCACTCGGCATGCCACGACCCGTCGGGCCGTTCGTCGTTGGCCAGCGCGGCAGCGGTGTGCAGCGTGGCGCCCAGTGGTGGCGCACAGATCGCTGCGCGGCGAATCAGGATGGACAACACCGGGTTACGCTTCTGCGGCATGCTCGACGATCCGCCGCGACGCCCGGCGGCGGGCTCGCTCAGCTCACCGATCTCCGGGCGAGCCAGCGTCACGACGTCCGAGGCGATGCGACCCCAGGCATCGGTGCACGCAAGGAATGCGTCACCGACAGCGGTGACAGGTGCCCGGGCGGTGTGCCACGGCAATCGAGTCTCCAAGCCCAGTGTCGCTGCGAGGCCGTGCACCAGCTCGGCGGAAAGCTCCATCCGATCGCCAATACCCGACAGGGCGGCTAATTCTGTTGTCGCGGCCAGAGTTCCGCCCGCACCGCCGACCTGAACCGGGACGCCGACCGCGCTGAGTTGCGCATAGGCGTCGACGACTCCGTTGAGCCAGGACGCGACTTTCGCCCCGAAGGTGGTCGGGACGGCATGCTGAGTCAGGGTGCGGGCCACCATCCGGGTGCCGCGGTGGGTGGTCGCGAGCGCGACGAGCGCTGAAACCTGTTCGGTAAGTTGCGATATCAGCGCATCGAGCACCGCATGCGCGGCCAGCATGAGGCCGGTATCGATCACGTCTTGGCTGGTCAGGCCGCGGTGGATCCACCTGCCGATCTCCGAACCCGCCCGGTCCCGAAGCAGAGCGACCAAGCCGATGACAGGGTTGCCGCCGTCCTCCGACATGACTGCGAGTCGCGCGCAGTCACCGTCGTTCAGCAACCCCGCCAGATCGGCCTCGCCGCATTCGGGTGGCGCCAAGCCGGCCGCAACCAACGCGTCCAACCAGGCCGATTCCACGGCGACCATCGAAGCCAGCAGCGCGGCATCCGACATCAGCTCGCCGGCACGCTCATCTCCCGGCCACAGCAGGTTCGTCATCCCGGTTCACCGCCGTACGTCAAGAACACGGTCTCGAGTGCACCCTGTAGATGGATGTCGAAGCGGTAGCCACCCGTTTCGGCGTTGCAGATCAGGGTTTTCCGACGTCCGGCATCGAGATCGCGCAATAGTCGGTCGGCGTCGAGGTCACCGTCCGGCAGATATGCGCGGGTGAACACCCGGTTCAACAAGCCGCGCGCGAAGATCGTCAGTGCGAAGAACCCCGCTCGTCCGTTCGACGTTCCGGGCGTCAGTGTGCTGAAGCTGTAGTGGCCGGCGGCGTCGGTTGCGCATCGACCCCAGCCGGTGAAGGTGATGCCGTCGCGCCGCAGCGAGCCCGTCTGGTGATTCAGGAGGCCGTCCGGACCCGGTTGGGACAGTTCGATCAGTGCGTCGGGCACCGCGTCACCGGCTCCGTCGTAGACCGTACCGTGCAATCGGATAGCACCGGCGTGCTCGGCACTCACCAATTGACGGTCGCCAGGATACGGTAACGCGCGGGCGAAGAACGGCCCGACGGTTTGTCCTGGGGTGCAGGCTAATTCAGCCATCGGCACCGTCCGGTTCGGTCCAGGTTCGCCGCCCGCCCGCCACCACGATGTCCCAGCGGTAGCCGCTGGCGTATTCGGGCTCGGTCAGGTCGTGGTCGTAGGTGGCGATCAGCCGTTCGCGCGCGGCGGGGTCCACCACGGACTGGTAGATCGGGTCTAATTCCAGTAGCGGATCGCCCGGAAAGTACATCTGGGTGACCAGTCGCTGGGTGAAGGCCCTGCCGAATACCGAAAAGTGGATATGGCCTGGCCGCCAAGCATTTTGGTGATTTCGCCACGGATATGGCCCCGGCTTGATCGTCACGAACCGGAATGTCCCATCCTGCTCGGTCAGGCAACGGCCCGCTCCGATGAAGTTCGGGTCGAGCGGCGCCGGGTGCTGATCGAGGTCGTGGTGATAGCGACCGGCCGCATTGGCTTGCCAGATTTCGACCAGCTGACCCACCACCGGGCTGCCCGTCGCGTCGAGCAGCCGTCCGGTCACAACGATGCGTTCCCCGATGGGCTCGCCCGGGTGGCCGGCGGTGAGGTTTGCGTCGTGGGATTCGACTTCGCGGGCACCGAAGCAGGGCGCCCACCGTTCGACCTCGTCCGGCTCGACACGCACAAATGGCGACTGAGGATGCCGTAGCCAGCTGCTCCGGTAGGGCGCGTAGTCCAGCCGTGGCTGATCGTCGCCCGTGCCCTGGTAGTCAGCCGCGATGCGGGCGATCTCCGCGTTGATTGCGCGCTGAGATGCATCACGGGCCGACTCTGCTGCAGCCTTCATCAGATGCTGACGCTAACGCGAGAATCGGCTGCCCTCAACCATCTTCGCAGGATTTGCTTCGCCCCCACGCGCTAGAGGGCTCGCAGCATCGATTTTCTGCCCCTCAGCCGCAGCTTGTGGACCCCTCAGGCAGGTGTTGACCGCACCGAGTGGCTCCGGCATTCTCTTATGAGCAGAACTATCCTCTGTATTACAGACAGACCGTGCAAGTTGGGAGGTCGCCATGGCCGATCACCGCCGTGTGTCTGACCAGGTCCTCCACCACGTCCGGCGCGGGATGATCCCGGCACACATCTACAACGACAAAGAGCTGTTCGAACTGGAAAAGGAGCGTCTTTTCAGCCGGTCCTGGATGTTCGTCGCCCACGAGTCCGAGATCCCGCAGCACGGCGACTACGTCGTGCGGCGCGTTCTCGACGACTCGTTCATCGTCACCCGCGACGACAACGGGCGCGTCCGGGCGATGTTCAACATGTGCTTGCACCGGGGCATGCAAGTATGTCGCGCGGAGATGGGCAACGCCTCGAATTTCCGATGTCCCTACCACGGCTGGACCTACCGCAACGATGGCCGGCTCACCGGCCTGCCTTTTCACCGAGACGCCTACGGTGGAGACGAAGGATTCCCGAAAAGCAACCAAACCTTGTTGCCCGCACCACATCTCGCGGTCTATAACGGCCTGATCTTCGTCAATATGGACGCTCACGCGCAACCGCTGGCCGACTTCCTCGGCGACTTTCGGTTCTACCTGGACTTCTATACCAAGCAGAGCACCAGCGGACTCCAGGTGCGTGGCCCGCAGCGATGGAGAATCAAGGCCAACTGGAAGATCGGCGCCGAGAACTTCGCCGGGGACATGTACCACACCCCGCACACCCACGCTTCGATCGTCGACATCGGACTGTTCCGGGAGCCGAAAGCGCAGAAGCGTAAAGAAGGCGCCACCTATTGGGCAGGTTGCGGGGGCGGAACCACGTACAAGCTTCCGCCGGGCGACTTCGAGAAACGAATGCGCTACGTCGGATACCCAGGCGAGATGATCGAGCGGATCAAACAGGTCTGGACTCCGCGGCAACAACAGGTGGTCGGCGAGGACGGATTCATGATCTCGGCGGCATCGTGTTTCCCGAACCTCAGCTTCGTGCATAACTGGCCCAAGGTGCATGACGGAGCCGACGACGATGTGCTGCCCTTCATCTCCATCCGGCAGTGGCAACCGATCAGCGAAAACGAAACCGAGGTGTGCTCATGGTTCGCCGTGGACGCCGCGGCGCCAGAGGAATACAAACAAAACTCCTACAAGGCCTACCTGATGTGTTTCGGTTCGACCGGGATGTTCGAACAGGACGACGTGGAGAACTGGGTCTCTCTGACTAACACCGCCGGCGGGTCGATGGCCCGACGGCTGCTGCTGAACAGCCGGATGGGGCTGCTCGGCGACGACCGCCCGGTCGTCGATCCCCTTCCTGCCAATGCGTTTCACGGGCCCGGACGGGCACAGGTCGGCTACAACGAGCACAACCAGCGCGAGTTGCTCCGGCTGTGGGCCGACCACCTGGAACTACCACCGGTATCGGCCACCACGGCCGCCCTCGGTGCGGCGGTCACCATATGACGCATACGCGGATAGTCCGAAAGCCCCTGCCGTTCAACGACGATCGCCACCTGCAGGCGCATCAGTTCTTGGTCGACGAAGCCTATCTACTTGATGCGCGGCAATACGCGGCGTGGCTGGACACTCTTACCGACGACATCCGCTATCTGATGCCGGTGCGAGTCACGACCGCACTGGGCGCAGGCTTCGATACATCCCCGGGAATGGCTCATTTCGATGAGGACAAATACTCGCTGAGCCGGCGGGTCGCACGATTCGCCACCGAGCACGCATGGACCGAAGATCCGCCGTCGCGGATGCGGCACTACATCACCAACGTGCGCACGTTCGCGGGCGACGACGACGCACACCTTGTCGTCGAATCAGCGGAATTACTGTTCCGCAGCCGCGGCGACGTCAACGAAGCTGCGCTGGTGTCGTGCGGACGCACGGACGTGTTGCGCCGGTGCGACGACCAGTGGAAGCTCGCCCGCCGCACTATCCTCGTCGACGAATCGGTGTTACGAATGCAGAATCTGGCGGTGTTTCTGTGAACGAGCAACTGGATGACTTGCTGACCGGCGCGGTCGGCGAACCGATAACGCTGGCAAACGAATTCAGCGAAGTCGTGGTTCGCCGCGTCGATACCCGTAACGGGTCGCGGTTGCTGGTGTTGGCACCGAGGTCCGGTCGGTGGATCAGCCTCGACGCGCTCGAGGTAGAGGCGCTGACCCGCCAGAACGCGCGCACCTTGGCCGCGATGGTCGGCAGTACCTCGGCGCCGCTGCTGCCCGACGAAGGCGACCGACAATGAGCGGTTGGCTGCACGGCAAACGCGCGCTGATCGTCGGCGGCGGATCCGGCATCGGCAGGGCGGTCATCGATGCGTTCCGTGATGAAGGCGCAAAAGTTGCTGTGCTAGAACGTGATACCGATAAGTGTGACGCGTTGCGGCACGATTTCAAGAAGGTCCCAGTGGTCGAAGGCGACGCGACCACCCGCGCCGCCAATGATCTGGCGGTCGCCACAGCGGTCGAGGCGTTCGACGGCCTCGACACCCTGGTGAACTGTGTCGGGATCTTCGACTTCTACCAGGGTATCGGCGACATCGATGCCGACGACCTGCCGGTCGCGTTCGACGAGATGTTCCGGACCAACGTGCTCAGCTATCTGCAATCGGTCAAAGCTGCGGTACCTGCGTTGCAAGCCGGAACCGGATCGTCGATCGTGCTGGCCGAGTCCGCGTCGTCGTTCTATCCCGGACGCGGCGGCGTGCTGTACGTGTCGTCGAAGTTCGCGGTCCGCGGCCTGATCGCCGCACTGGCTCACGAGTTGGCGCCGCAGATAAGGGTCAACGGAGTTGCACCGGGCGGCACGCTGAACACCGACCTACGTGGCCTGAATGCTCTCGGCCAGCACAGCACCCGCCTCGACGACACCCCCAACCGCGCCGACGATCTGGCCGCGCGCACTCCGCTGAACGTGGCACTCGACGGCACAGACCACGCGTGGAGCTTCGCATTTCTGGCCTCCGACCGTGCCCGCGGTATCACCGGTGAAACTATCCATCCCGACGGCGGATTCGGCCTTGGAGCGCGAGAGTGAATCTCGACGAACAACGCGCGCTGGTAGCCGAAGCGTGCCGGGTCGCGGCGGCACGGGGCCTGGTCGACGGCATCCTGGGTCATCTGAGTCTGCGAATCGACGATGAGCGATTGCTCATCCGATGCCGCAGCGGCTCCGACCAGGGTGTGGCGTTCACCCGGCCATCCGATATTCGCCTCATCGAATTCGACGGCAGCCCGGGCGCTCCCGATGAGCTCGATCAATACCGGGTTCCCAACGAGCTGCCCATTCACGTCGAGACCATGCTGGCCAATCCTCAACACCGGGCGGTGGCCCATCTGCACCCGCCCGCCGTCGTGGCCGCCGATCTCGCCGGCATTGCCATCAAACCGATCTACGGGGCCTACGACATCCCCGGAGCATGGTTGGCCCGCGGTGGCGTGCCCGTTTACGAACGCGCGGTGCTGATCCGAAACGACAAGCTGGGCAAGGAGATGGTCGCCGCGATGCGCGGACGACCGGTGGTGATCTGCCGAGGGCACGGCATCACGAGTGCGGCCGCCACTGTTGAGCAGACGGTGCTGCAGGCGATCAGCCTGGACGCTCTGGCGCAGATGTCACTGCAGATACGCGCCGCGGGCGGCACGCTGCGCGAAATCGACGACGCCGACTGGGATGAGCTCCCTGATCTGGGTGCCGCATTCACCACCGAGGCGGCCTGGCGGCACGAGGTCGCGCGTTTGGCCGATCAGCCGAGCTGATCGCCAATCTCCTTGGCCGACTCGATAAGCGCGCTCGCGACGGAGCCGTAAAGCGAACGGCTGAGCCGATGTTGCGGAGCTGCCGCGTTGAGCGCCAACCGTAGCCCCGGCGCCCGGGTCGGGATCGGCACCGCTACCGACGCGACACCTTCTTCGCTTTCTTCGCGGTTGACCGCATAGCCCTGTTCACGTATCCGAGCGAGCTCGGCCTCCAGCTTGTCGCGGCTACCGATCGATCGCGCGGTAACGCGCGTCAAACTCTCCTCGGGCAGCAGCTGATGCAATTCCGCCGTCGGTAGCTGAGCCAGCATCGCCTTGCCGGTCGAGGTGCAATGCGCCGGCATGATGCGCCCGAGCCGCGACGCCACTCGCACCGCCGACGGCCCCTCTACCGCGGCGACGAAACGCACGGCGGCGCCGTCCAGCATTCCGACATGCACCGTCTCGCGGAGGCGTTCACTGAGCCCGCGCATGACAGGGGTAACGGTTCCGGCGATGTCGATGCGGCCGAAAATCGCGAAAGCCACACTGGTTAACGCGGGACCGGGCAGATAGGCCTTCGACACCGGGTCCTGGCGGACGAACCCTCGGTAGGCCAGCATCGCCAACAATCGATGAGCGGTCGACGACGCAACGCCGAGATACCGGGTGGCCTCGCTCAACCGAATCTCGGGCTGGTCCCCCAGTAACAGAAGCAGTTTCAGCGCCTTGTCGACCGACTCGATCGGGTACTGAGGCGCAAGCGAATCGGTGTTCGCCCGCCGCGCCTTTTTCTGCATGACAGAAAAGGTACCTGCGATACGGCACGCTGCGTATGACTTATCGCCGGTCGCCGCAGCATCCGGCGATCGGTCGGGCATCCTTAACCCATGACCGTGGATGCGCTCTTGCAGTCAATCCCCCCGCTGGCCGTGTATGGCATGGTCGGCGCGGTCGTCGGCGTGGAAAGCCTGGGCATCCCGCTCCCCGGTGAAATCGTTCTGGTCAGCGCGGCATTGCTGTCGTCGCGGCACGAGCTGGCGGTCAACCCCGTCGGTGTCGGTCTTGCCGCGGTGCTCGGCGCCGTCATCGGCGACTCGACCGGCTACACCATTGGCCGCCGCCTGGGCCTGCCACTGTTCGACCGACTGGGCCGGCGCTTCCCGAATCATTTCGGCCCCGGGCATGTGATGTTCGCCGAACGACTCTTCGACCGCTGGGGCGCACGGGCGGTGTTCCTCGGGCGGTTCATCGCGCTGCTGCGGATATTCGCCGGACCGCTGGCCGGGGCGCTGAAGATGCGCTACCCGCGATTCCTGCTGGCCAACGTCTCGGGCGCCGTCTGCTGGGCGGGCGGCACCACTGCGCTGGTGTACTACGCGGGGATGGCGGCCGAACGTTGGCTCACACGCTTCTCTTGGATCGCCTTGGTGTTCGCCGTCGTATGCGGGGTGATCGCTGCAATTGTGTTGCGTGAGCGCACATCCCGCGCGATCGCCGAGCTCGAGGCCGAGCACTCCGGCGAATCCGACACCACCGTCGCATAAAACGTCGTCGCCCACCAGGCAAGAACCGGCGCAATTCGACACATGTCATCGATGCGCCAAGGGCGCCGCATAGCAAATTATTCAATCCGTTTTTCAATATCAGACAAACTCAGCCGTACTTAAGGGGGTTGGCATATCGCGGTTTGCCGGAAAGTCACCTGCTGGACCCGGACTGCCGAAGACGGACCCAGGCGGCCTTGATGCGCCAGTCAGACCGATCGCTGAAAAGTCCTGTATCTATTGACCTTTCGCGGTGCAAAAGCGGGCTACGCCAATTACCGAGCGCCCACATAGAATACCTAGGTATACCCCGTAGCAACCCGGGCAAAACTTCGCACAAAAAGCCTGCACTTCGTGCGATCCTCACCCAATTCTCAGACGAATCGCCATGGACAGAATCGATGCCGTTCTGTTATAAAGATATATCTGCTAACACACGTCGGTCTTAAGCTTCTAGGGCAGGCATCCATATCTCGGCGCGTCGCGCCTGTGGATCAGGAGCATGATCATGAATACTTTTGCAATCGCCGACCCGTCCTTCCACCCACTGATGCTGAGCAGTCGCCTGATCTCGGAATTGGCGCACGCACGGAGCACCCTGCGGGCGACCACCGAACGCTGCGACTTGGCAGTGATCGTCAGCGCCGGCGGTGAACTGGATGCATCAAACGACGCCATCTGGCGACGCCTGCTCAGCGAGGCGGCCGCGGCCGCGGCTCCTCCGGGACCGCTCGTCGTGGACATCAGCGGTCTGGACTTCATGGGATGCTGCGCGTACGCCGCGCTCGCCGAGCAGGCAGAGCTCTGTCGGGACCGCGGAATCGAGATGCGGCTGGTGAGTAACCAGCCGGTCGTCTCGCGGATCCTGGCGGCGTGTGGCCTCAGCGAGGCCCTGCCGGTGGACACCAGCGTGGACGCCGCGCTGGCGTCGTGCGTTCTCGTCGACTGACCCGCGTTCGCCTGTTAGCCGCAGAAGCGCTGGGCTAGGCGCGCTTTGGCACTTGGCCAAACGCGCTCAGCTCGGGAGTCCGAAGAGTTGGACCACCCCGTGATCGCGACCGGCGGTGTAACCACCGTCGACAGCGATGGCCTGGCCGCTGACGAAAGACGCATCGGGCGACACCAGAAACGCCGCCATGGCGGCAATCTCCTCCGGTCGGCCCATCCGCTGCAGGGCATGCTCTTCGGTGACGGATGCCCGCGGGCCTTCCATCCCGGGCAGACCGAAAACACTTTCGGTCAAAGGGGTTTCGATGAAGCCGGGGCAGATAGCGTTGGCCCGGATACCGCTTGGCCCGTAGTCGAGTGCGATGTTCTTGGTAAGCATCACGACACCGCCCTTGGCCGCGTTGTAGACGCTGCCACCCGCCGTGCCTTCCAGGCCTTCGATGCTGGCCAACGTCACGATCGAACCCCGCTCACCGTCGACCCGCGGCTGTTCGATCATCCGGGCCAGCGCCGCCTTGGCGACGAGGAAAGTGCCGGTGAGGTTAATCGTGATCACCCGTTCCCACTCGGCGCGATCCAGCAGATGTACCGGCCCGCCGCCGGCAACCCCAGCCGAGTGGACCACCCCGTCGAGTCGGTCCGGGACGGCGTCCAGCACAGCAGCGATCGCGGCCTCGTCGGTCACGTCCGCGGCCACGAACCGGAAGTCCGGGCCAAGGTCAGGAGGAGCGGCCAGGTCGGCGCCGACGACGTTGCCTCCCTCGGCCAGCAATCGCTCGGCCGTCGCCAGACCGATACCGGATGCGACGCCTGTGACGACGAACATGCGTGAACGGGCGCGGTCGGCGCTCACCATGGCTGATCCTCTCGAATTCGGCTGTTGCCCAATCAAAGTCCGAATTGGTCGTCGATAAGACCAAGCCAGATCTGCGCGACATCCATCGCCACCTTTTCGCTGATGAACGCGTGCTGGGTGCCGGTGTAGATGTCGCGGAACGCACGCTCGAGTCGACTACCCTCGCGGATCGCGGTGGTGCCGGCCGCAAGGTGGGCCCATTCGGCGGCGGCCCTGGCCGTGTCAGTGGCGTAGACCGCGGCCACTCTCATGTCGGCGCGTAACCGGGGCGTGAGGTCATCACCCGACTCCACGGCGGACTCGGCTGCCACGAATGCGTCGAGCACTAGCAGGCGCGCAGCGCGCCACGCCGCGACATGATGGGCCAGCCCTTTCTGGAAGGTCTGCCGGCTGGCCAGCGTCGCCATGTCGCTCATCCGCACCTTGGTCGCGGCTATCTCTTCGACATCGTCGAGCATGCTTTTGGCCACCCCCAGCGCAAACGAAGCGTGACCGGCGGCGGTGACGGGCATCAGGCCCATCCGGCTTGCCGCCGAACTCCCCCGGACAGGGTCGCGAATGAACAACGGAATGGTTCGGTATTCCGGCACGAAGACATCGGCGACGTTGTAGTCGTAAGAGCCAGTGCCCTTGAGCCCCTGGACATGCCATCCATCGGTGAAGGTGACCTCTTCGCGGGGCAGAAACGCCACCCGCATATCCGGAATGCCCTCGCTGATCCAGCGCATCTCGCCGTCGTCCATCGGGAAGAAGCCGGCCCCGATATAGGCCGAGTGGCCGGTACCCGAGCCGAAGCTCCACGCGCCACTCAGTTGGTAGCCACCGTCGACCGCTGTTCCCTGACCGTTGGGAAAGTACTGGCCGCCGATGGTGATGCGGTTGTCGTTCCTGGTGAATATCTCGGCGAAGCCATCGTCGGGAAGGTAGGTCGCCGCCGCGAACGTCGACGGCAGGTTCGCGATACCGATCCAGCCGAAAGAGCCATCTTGCCAAGCCATTTCGATCCAGGTGTCGATCATCTCCTGGAACGATGGCTCGACACCGCCGGCCGCCACCGGATTGAACGCAGACATCAGGCCGCAGGCCCACATCTCGTCGACGATCACCGGCGATAGTGTGCGCAAACGCTCGGATTCGCCAGCCTCCGCGCGAACCACGTCGCGCATCCCGCGAGCTCGATCGGCTACTGCCACCTCAGCCACCCGCGCGCTCCTTTCGGTCTGCTGCCGTACATCATCGGCGATGAAGACCGCTTGGCGTCACTGATTGGTTTCCGGCCAGACCTCGCTGGTCGGGAAGGCGCCCTGACTACGCCCAGTCCACTCTTTGACCCGGGCCTTTTCTGCCGCCCGCGCCTTGGCTTCGGCCTTCTTCCGGGCCTCGAAGCTGTCCGGGTCTTCGTCTTCTTCCTCATCGGGGTTGTCGTCGACCTCGAAGACGACCTCGTACCACCGCTTGTGGGGTTGCACTCGCGTCTCGAGGTCGCCTGTCGGAGTCGCGCGCCTGACCTGGACGTTCTCCAGGCTCGGATCACGGCGGGAGATGTACAACTCAAGCGCCTCCGCTAACGGGAGTCCACTGAGATTGATGTCTGCGAGCGCCCTGCCTTGGTACATAGCCACGCCGGACATCTTGCAACGGAATCGGGACGGACGCATTCTTTTCCGGCCACGTCGCGCTCCCCCGTGTACGCCCGCCGAGACGAATGACCTCCCGTCCGGACCGCAGTTGCGGGAAAGACGGGGCCGCCGTGGTCGTAGAAACCGTGTTGCACATACGGCGGAGGAGGCGGTCCACCGGGACCGCCCGGTCCACCAGGTCCGGGACCAGGACCTGCCCAGCCCGGGAGGGGCGTCAGCGATCGGCCCGTGGCCCGGTCCCGCAAGACTCGGTCAAAAGTCGATATAAGTCGGCGCCGGCTTCGATGGAGCGGCATCCGCAACTCCCGTGCCGACTGCCAGTCCCGACACACCAAGGGCAGCCGCCGATGCCCGTTGTCGGATCACCGAACCCGACGCTGAGGTTGCCGCCTACTTGGGTGCAGCTGATTGGACCGGCGACGTTCTGCGCCTGGCCGTCGATGACGACCTTGTTGCCGACAGCCGCCGACGAGCTACTGCTTGCACCGGTGCTGGATTTGTTGCTCGAGCAGCCGGACAGCCCCGCTACGACGTGGCCGTGGCTGCAATGCGAACAAATTGATACCGCGTCATCCGTGATGCACGGGCAAGACCTTGCTCCGTTCGCGACACTACGCTCGATGAATGCGGATGCCGAAGCTACAGCTTGCGTGCATGTTTCAGTTCTGAAGCCTGTGGTGGCGCGGATTCTACGGTGGTCAGTTCGGTGAAACCGCTGATGTCGAAGACGCGCACCAAGAGCGGGTGAGCGATTACGCGGATGTGGTCGGCATGGGGAAACAACACGTTGACTGCCGCGCTGTCCAGATACTCCACGCCGCTGAGGTCGACGGTCACCGTCCCGCTGCCACTGTCGGTCTCGGCAACAGCCGAGGCGAGGGCTTGGCTGAATGGTTCGACATTGCTCAGGTCGATTTCGCCTGTTGCGGTCAGCACAAGTTTTCCGTCACTGGACCGCGCAGTATCCAGAGTCAATAATGTGGGCATCAGGTGATCCTCGCGGTCAAATGTACTGTGGTTCCCTCGGTTTCAGGGTCGATAGCGACTTCGTGCATGAGCGCTCGCATGAGCGTGATACCTCGACCGCGGTAGGCCTGTGCGGCCGGGCGTGGGGCCTTCCATGAGCCGGAGTCTATGACGGTCAGCCGCACCTCACTCGCATTTACGGCCGCGCGCAAACTGACCACCCCCTCCGGGGTGTCGCGGTGACCGTGCTCGATGGCATTAGCGATGGCCTCCCCCGCGGCGATGAGCACGGCGTGAACCTGATCCGGATGCACCTCGGCTCGGATCAACCAGCGGCGCAACGCAGCCCGAATGCCGGCAAGGCGATTCGCGTCGGCAGGAAAATCCATCTCCAGTGGCGCGGGATGGCGGTAGAGCAGCATTGCGACGTCATCCTGATAGCCACCGCTCGGTGCAAGGCCGGACATGATCTGATTTGCCAAATGCTCCAACTGGGCGGCGCGGCCCTCCTGTAGGAGCGCGCAGACGCGGGCGATACCGTCGTCCAACGCACTGCGGCGACGCTCGACCAGACCGTCGGTATAGAGCAACAAGACCGCACGCGCCGGCAGAATTAGGCGCGCTTCGGGCCGGGCTCGATTGGTGCGCACTCCCAGTGGAATGGTGCGGCCATCCTCAAGTATCTGGGTGGTGCCGTCGGCGTGCATGACTATAGGCGGCGGATGTCCGGCGCTGGAGTACACCAGTTCGCCTGTTTCCGTGTCGAGCACCGCGCACACGGCGGTGGTGCATCGAGCGCCTGGTAGCCGCGCGGCGAAGCGGTCCAAACCCGCGAGAGCAGCACGGGGACTTGGATGTTCGAGAAGTAGCGCGCGGCACGCGCTGCGCAGCTGGCCCATCACAGTCGCCGCGGCAAGACCGTGCCCCACGCAGTCGCCGACGACTAACCCAATCCGTCCGTCCTCCAGATCGACGATGTCGTACCAATCACCGCCCACCTGTAAAGGCCGGCTGGCGGCCTGATAGCGCACCGCGAATCCCTGCGGGAGGTGAGCTGGGCCCAGGATGGCGTGTTGCAGCGCCAGTGCGGTTTCCCGCTGTTGGTCAACCTGATGCACGCGGTGCAAGCCCTGGCCGAGGCGACCTGCCAGCATGGTGAGCAAGGTCTGATCCTCGAGGGTAAACGGGCGCTGCTCAGCCAGATCAATCCATACGACGAGCACACCCTCGGGATGTTGGAGCGCGATGCCCGCCGCTCCGGACTCCGATGTGTAGGGCCGGAGCAGGTCACCGTCGCGCAGCGAACAGACGGTTTGCTGGATATGAACCGGCAGCTCCTCCCAATGTGTAGTCTCGCCGACTGCCACTAAATCTGCTGCGTCACTGGAAGTTTCGGTACCATGATGATGAGCCGGGAACGTGACAGCGAGGACGCGGCGGGCTCGCCACAGGCGACGCAGTTCCTCAGTTGCTACCCGGAGCGCATCGTCAACGGTGTCAGCTTGTGCAAGTTGACGGTTGAGCGCATGTTCGCGCCCTGCAGCCAGCGCCAGCGCAATTGCGGCGTGCCGCGCGAAGTCGCTGACGAGCTCGAGGTAATCAATGCCGAACGGAGGCTGCTGCGGATTTCGTGCAATCGCGATGACGCCGAGCGCCACTTCGTCCGCAATGAGCGGGATGACGATCGCCGGTCGTTCGCCTACGTCGGTGAACCCTTCGATCGGATACTGGAAAGAATCGGTGATCAGCGGGACGCCGCTCCGTGCAACACCGCCCGTAGTTGAGCGGTCCATCGGAACCTGTTGGCCGATCACTTCCGAGGCATATCGGCCGGCCGTCGCAGCTACGACGAGGGTACTGACGTCCGAGACAGGAAGGTCGGGCTCGCTTGGAACCAACAGAATCGCCTGCTCAGCTTCAGCCAACTCAAGCGCCAAGTTCACGATGAGCTGCAGGGGCCCAGTCTGCGGGTCGCCGGATAGCAGCGCGGTCGTGATTTCGCGACTGGCCCGCGTCCATTTCGCCGTTTCGCGTTCCCGCTCGAATAGGCGCGCATTGTCGATAGCGACGGCGGCCGCCGATGCCAGCGCCCGCACCGCGCGATCGTGCGAGTCGGAGAAAACGTGTCCGGCCCGGTCGTCGGCCAGGTAGAGGTTGCCGAAATCCGCGGCCCGGACTGTGATCGGTATTGCGAGCAGTGCGCGTATCGGGATCTCACCCGCTTCCAGCGTCGTCGCCTGCGGGTCACCACTGAGGTCGTCGATGCGGAGTCCCTCGCCAACCGCTACGTTGCGGAGCTGCCGCGCGATGTCGGCGTCGACGCCCGCTTGGATGAAAGAGGCGAAACCGTCGTCGGCTGCGGGTATGCCGAGCGCTCCGAAACGAGCTCCGGTCAGCTCCATCGCCGCCTTGACGATTCGGCGCAACGTCCCATGCAGGTCGAGATCGGAACCGATCTCGACGATGACTTGGACGAGTTGTTCTATGTGGTCTCGAGCTGCCCGCAGCTCGTCAACCTGTTCGTGCATTCGCCCCACCAGTCGGCGCCGGCCCCATCGCAGTGAGCGCAGTCCGGTCGCTGTTCATTACGCCAACCCTGGCTTCGGAGATTCAGATCGCCGCCGCTGCTGCTGGCGCCGTCTTGTATTCCCTTGTCCGGGTCAGCTGAAACAGATTGCACCGCCACCCACGCCAAGGCTTCGCGATTGCCGACACCGAAAGACTGTGGCAACAAGGTTGGCCATCTCGCGCAACGGCTCCGTTCATACAGTAAACCTTGCCACGGGCACAAAGCGTTGGTCTAGCAGCCGCTTTGGCTTATCTGCGAGCGGCCGGCGTAGTGACAAGCTTCGGTTTGGTCGCAAAGACCGACGGGGATTCCGACAGGCAGCAGGGGGACTGGGATTGGTCATGTCTGCGTCCCTCTGTCAGGCAACAGGTGAAGGTGACCGTATCGTTGAGACCCCAGCGGTATCTCCCTGTTGCCGCTTTCAGGTCTGTATCGCGGCCCCTCCGAATGTGAGTAACGCCTCCAAGCCGCGCAGACCATTAACAGGCGTCGCCTGTCTTTGGTGGTGTGAGGGTCAGCAGGTAGTGGTCGATGGATGCACGCATCGCGGCGTGGGCATTGAGCAGGTTGGGCACATCGGCGACCAGCTTTGCGGCGAGGGTCGAAAGCTTGATGTTGAGTTCTTGGGATCGCCACACCAGGACTTCGAAGGCGGCATCCGCGCTGAGCCGATAGATCACCATCAGCATTCCCTTGGCCTGGTCAATGATCTCCCGATGAGCCACGATGACCTGTAACCGGTCGGTGATCGACTGCTGAAGATCGGCGTGAAAGCTCTCGGTGACGTCGATGTAGAACCCGCGGGTAGCAACGATGCGGCCATCAGTATCGGTGACCGGAGCGCCTACGACCACCACGTTGCGTATCTCCCCGGTGGTCGTGCGGATTCTGTGCCGGCTACTGAACGGAGCGACCGACTGCTGCAGGAGACCCTTGACGCGGGCCAGGTCGTCGGGATGCTTGTGACTCAGCACGAGTTCGGTGGTCGGTTCGATTTCGCCGGGCTCATAGCCGTGCATCCGTGCGACGGTGTCCGACCACGTCCACGCGCCGCTGTCGTATCGGTATTCGAATCTGCCGACGCGCTGCGGTTCACCCCCAAGGAGAGCCTTATCCAGGACGCGGACTGCCTGGCCATCGGTGGCGGGGTGGTCGTCATCGGTCGGCAACCGATCCACCGTTGTCTGGTCAACCTGGTTTCTGCTTTCAGCCATTTTTCTGACTTCCTGCTGTCGAGTACTGCCCGGATAAGGACGCGATTCGTGGACGGACCAGGTCGGCGCACAAGTCGCGGAATGTAAGTGTCCGTCTGTGAGGATAGATTCGCCAGCGAACCTGCCAAGAAAACCGGCTTACGCGCCTGAACGTTGCGGGCAACCAACGGTGCTCAAGATCGTGGTTGCTGCCGACGGGGGCGCCCGTCATGGGCAGCCGTGGGTCTGCGGGGACGGTTACTGCTGGCGGCAAACCCGCGACAGGTCGCAGATGCTGGGGTGTCGGGCCTACCAAGCAGCGGATGACAAAAGGGTCGGATTTAAATCCGACCGCCTGTTTTGAATGCGCGTTTCGGATGGTCTTTCGGGGTAGCCAGATAAGGGCTGACCGCAGCTTGCGGAAGCTTCTAGGAGTCAAGATGAGCGCCACAGAACATGACAAGTCGCAGGAAACCACGGATCGACCGGAAGGCAACGTTGACGAGGACGCCAATCCACCGCTGACCGATCCGACAGAGACAGACGTGGACCGCGATCCAAAATTGGTTCCCCCGCAGGGCACTGACTCTGCTGCGCCGCCTTATGAAGGACGCCAGCAAAGCTCCGCAGAAGCGGGGACACCTGGACGGGGCGAGAACGAACAGAAGCCCTGAAACGTTTCCGCCAGCGGCAGCGGTGTCCCAGCGTGGCAGGCAGTCAACAACAGCGGCGACCGCACCGCCCCCGCACTGACAGGACCGGCATTTACCGGTCTGCCCGGCTGACAGCAGTCGGCCCGCCCCGAGGAGAGAACAGGACGGGCCGATTACTTATTCAGACGTGGACTAGGACGATCCGGTTCCCTCGTCGAGGTACTGATCTAACGCCTTTGCCTCATCAATCAACGCCTGCGCCTGGAGCATCATCGCCATGACTTTGGACCGGATCTCATCCTCCGAGCATTCCTCCAGCGGCTTGAAGCTGCCTGGTTCCGTTTCGAGAAACGCGGGAACAGTCGACTTACGGGCGTTCGTCTTCGGACGGGCCGCTATCCGTGAACAGTGTTGCTCATCGTGCCAGTTTCACAACGCCCATCCCTCGAGCTGGCTCGCGGCCTGAAGGAGCGCACGCGCCAATTGGCAAGCACCCTCGGCAAACAGTTCCAGGCAGTCGCTCCACTCGTAGTTCGGATGGCTGGAGCGCTGAACAACGAGAACGCGCGGGTGACTTCGGGGACGGTTAACGAGCGAGCCGTCAGGGAGTTGGCACGCGTCGAAGGAGACGCCGGTGTCTGTGCCCTCAACCTCTTCGGGTTGGGTGGCGATCAAACTGATCCTCGCCGTCCCAACCGTCTACGACGTGGGCGCCGGCGGGCAGTGGAACGTCAGGGTGGGTGGTGGTCATGGCTGTAGCTCCTTGCTCAGTTGATGTTGCGCTGAGCGGAGCAACTAGAAAGCCGGATAGCACCGAGATAACACCGGGCTTGTGTTGCGAGGAAGGAAACCATATCCAGCCTGCGACAACGGAAGTGGTCCCGGCTGGGTTCGAACCAGCGACCTCCCGCGTGTGAGGCGGGCGCTCTTCCGCTGAGCTACGAGACCGGCGCCGCAGGCGAACGACGTCGAAGGTTAGCATGTGTGGCCCGCTCGGCAGAACGTGCCGCCAGGTGTCAAATAGCGGCGCGCCTATCGGATCGAGAAATTTGTGTGGTCCCGCTCAGGTGGACTATCGTCGTGCTTCGCACCGGGCGACGATCTCGTCCGTTGCGCGCGGATGTAGCGCAGTTGGTAGCGCATCACCTTGCCAAGGTGAGGGTCGCGGGTTCGAATCCCGTCATCCGCTCGAGGGTGTGACATCAAACCCCGCGGTGGAGTGGCCGAGTGGTGAGGCAACGGCCTGCAAAGCCGTGCACACGGGTTCGATTCCCGTCTCCACCTCTGTTTCTTGACCGGGCGCGGTTAGCTCAGCGGGAGAGCGCTTCCCTGACACGGAAGAGGTCGCTGGTTCAATCCCAGTACCGCGCACCACAGTTTGTGCAGTTCAGCGAGGGTTTAGATTCCGGAGATTCGGCTCCATGACCTCAATATGACCTGACGGTCGGCGCGCTAGCCAGCCGGGGGCCTCTGGGTCCGGGCCTGCTAGCTTCCAATCGGTGTCAGGGCCAACCCGGAAGTGGTCAGCCACTCTAGGTCGGAGCAATCGCATGCGGGAGCAGCGCATTCAGGTAGAAAAATCTCGCATACATGCGTATGTAATCACCCGCGGGAATCTGCGAAGCTGGTCTCACCCGCCGGTCTTCCCCGGGGCGGGATGAACAGTTGAGGTGACATCATGAATGACCCCGTATTTCGGGCCAACCTGAAGAAATTTGCCGGCGCAGCTGTCCTCTCGGGGGGCTTAGGCATGGCGATCTCGGGACTTGGCACAGGCACGGCCAATGCCGAGCCCACCCCTGCACCTAATCCACCGTGTTCCTCAGCGGCTTGCCACCCGGCACCGAATATGCAGATGCCGATGGCACCGGGTATGCCGATGCCGATGGCACCCGCGAACGGTCCAAACCCCGTGCAACAGCACCCTCAGTAGCGGCTTGGGCCTTGGGCTGCCGTGCCGACTCCGCGACCGCTCCGGTCTCAATTTCGTCGAGCGTGCTAGACGGTAGCCCGTCTCGCATGGCTTGGAGCAGGCAATTGGAGGCGCGACGATACCGCTCGGGTCGAGCTGGGTCTGCCAATCCCGGTAGATCAAGCCCATCGATCACATACTCGACGCGAACCCGATTGTGTATTTCGACCTACGCGGAGTGATCGACGCTGCACAGCACGAGTTATGCCCAGACACATTGCATTAGGCGCCACGACAGGCAGGTAATGGACTGTTCGAAAAGGATTCAGTAGCGCGTATGTCGGATGCTCACATTCCGCAGTTAATTGCCTCGCAGTCGGCGTTCGCAGGACTGCGGAGCGCCACGAGCATCTTGGGGCTGCTGTCGCGGCACCACGGCGATGCCCGAATGCAGAACCTCTTCGACAACCTGTGGCTCGACGGTCAGCGTCTGGGCTCGCACATGACGCCTGCCGGCCAGGTGAACACCCCTATCGACCGCGAGCAGGTCCCTTGCGGTGACCGCTGGACCAACGAGATTCCCGCCTTGTTTTGCTCCCATTTGACCGGCCACCCAGTCTGGCCTCCCGACGAGATCTGCGAACTCTTGGAGCAGAACGTCGACATGTTTCGGGAAGAATTCGCCGGTATCGACCCGAACCAGTACCAAGTCGACGCGCGGGACCACAGAGGCGGACTGACGGACGGCCGCAACTGGACCGTTTTCCCCTTTTACGATGGGTTCGGCAACCTCCAGGTTGACAACGCGCGCAAGTGTCCACGCATAGCGGAGTTCCTGGGCAGCCGCGCCGGCGTCGGCAGCATCGGCTGTATGGCTTTCTTCTCGATCATGAACCCAAACACGCACGTCCCGCCACACACCTCGGCGGCAAACACTCGCATGCGCTACCACCTGGGAATCGAAGTGCCCGAACGCGATATCCACTTGCGTATTCACGACCAGCGAATCACCTGGAAACAAGACGGGTGCATCAAAATCGACGACTCCTACGAACATGAAGTCTTCCAGCAGTCCGACCGCCGCCGGGTCGTGTTCGTTCTGGACGTGCCACATCCGGAACTTGGTCCCGAGGAATTCGAGTTCCTGCAGGAGCTCATGTCATACACCACTGGCGTTGGCCTACCGCGGGCCTAGTAGGACTTCGAGGCGCTACCGTCGCGGCGTAGCGCGGAATCGTATTGCCCCAGAATAGTTTTCGCGGATCGACGTCATCGATCCAGGACAGCGAGTGCGATGCACCTTGCGACTGATCGACTCAATACCCGCTTTGACCGCGAGTATGACCTGACTCGGCGACCACCTGCACCCATCGACCAGGCGCGTGGTACTCGGTCCACTTCGCCTTGTTGGCGGCGTAGGCGATCGACAGCACCCCGCCCTCCAAAAAGTCGTACACGTCGCCAGTGTCGTACTCGTTCAGCGTTTCCTGCTTGTCGGTGAATCGCACTTTGAAGGCCATACGCCAAAGCCTGCCACTGACTGGGAGCTGTCACTAGTGCCGCGCGGGGCGCACTGGGTGATCTGTGACCGCGCAGCAGCTTCAACGACAGCGCGCGGCCGGCCGTCGAACCTTATGCTGCGTAAAAGGAGGCGATTAGGCAGTGGCGAGCGCAAGTCACCTGGGCGAATTGGAGATCGAGGGTACCGATGTGATCGGTGCGTGGAACGCCCTCGAACCCGTGATCGCGGATTGCGTCGAGTTGCTTGGGACAGCCGCCACAAAGAGCGACTACTACGTCGGCAATTTAGACGACCAGAGCACCCTGACCGGCGCCGAACTTCGCGATTGCCTCGATCGCGTGGAGAGCCCGGCGTCGATCTCCGTTACGTACACAGCGAATAGCAGCTCGGCCGTTGATCCTTTCAGCATCGAGCTGAGGATCGGGCGCTACCGGCGTTTTAAGGAACTGAACGTTCACCTTCGCGTGACTGGGCCGAAGGACGTGCAGACGTTGGGCTTTTTCGAGCGGACCAAAAGTAGCCTGGCCCGCGCGATTGATCGCTTGAACTCAACCTCGTGAGTCCGGCGAGCCTGGACGGCTGAAACGTCGCGTCAGTGGGCCTGTCGGGCGGGCGCGAGTGTCTCCCCACCCAAGTAGCGGCGCTGCAGTTGGGCGATGTGCGCCTGGGCCTCATTGTTGTCTCGACGCAACGCCGCCGCATCCAGCTGGGAATCATGCTTTTCCAGCCACGCCATCTTGTCCCGCAGATCGCACAAAGCCTGGATCAGTACCTCGGCCTGAGCAGCATCGCGGTCCGCAGTCATCGAGGAATTGTCTCACCGCAGGTGAGATTGCGATGCTCAACGCATTCTCTGAAGGGGGCGGCCCGCTGCCATCCATCGGGGTGCACGGACGAACGTCAGGTGAACGCCGGGAAGCGGAAAACCATACAAGTCGAACACCGGGTTGTCATTTACAGCACCCGGCGTGTCGCACTGGTGTCATGCCGGGGCGAGGGCATAGCGTCGAAATCGGCGGCCGCCAGGTACGCCCTCGGTTGAGGGATGCCGAGACCAGCGATTGGACGGGAGTAGCAAGCACCCATGACCCTGATGCACGGTGACGTCAGCGTCGACGTTTACCACCTCGGAGGCGAAGTGAAACTCTGGTGCTCTACGGAGCACCACCACATTGGAAACCTTCTCCAACGGTCGAATCCCGCGGACATTGAATATTGGCCCCGCGACGGCGCGAAACAGCCGTGGCCGCCACGCAACCAGTGGGGCCCGGTTTCATGGTGGACCGTTCCATGCCCAGACGGTTGCGCCAACAAATTCGGCGGGCCCGTCGACATCATCCGGCGAATTGTGAACGAGGTGGCCGGCGACCCGACGCGCACCGAAGGTGAATACACGCTCATTCGCGTGGAAGTTTGAACCCGGGCGTTCAGCTCGCCTTCTGCGCCTGCGCCATAGCGTTTCCGGCCTGGTCCGGGCAGTGCTGACGGATCGTGGTTCCGGTCAGAACGCCTGCGTTTGTGGCGTTGTAGCCACGCGACTCGAGCGTGGTTTCGATCGACACGAGGCTGGTGCCATCTCGCAGGGCCGCGCAGATGTCGAAGCGGGAGTCGATGGTGCCGGCTTGTGCCGGCGCGGTAAGCGTGAGCGCCGCGACCATGGCCGCTCCGACTGACAGAAGAGAAGAACGGATGGCGCTGTGTCCGCTGCGGATGGTTTGCCTCATGTCAGCCTCGCCAGGTCGAGGTCACCGTCTGATTTAGTGGCCGTTACCGTCTAGCAACCCACGAGAACCCCGTCGTCTGCCCGATATGCAGCGATCGTGACCCATTTCACGGGGCTTCTCGTTTGTCTTCTCCAGCGAATGTCGAGCATCTAAGCTGGGAACCGCCCGAAGTCGCCGACGGCGACCCACTGAGAGGCCTGCAATGACGAGGTTTCTTGTCCGCCTGGCCACCACCGCGATGGTGGCGTCGATTCCGCTGGCGGCTGCAGCAATCGCAACATCGGCGGTCAGCTCCGCCGCTTGCGACAAGAATTGGACGCGCAACGTCTGGACCAACGAGTGCCATCCGCCACCGGCGCCACCAGACTGGTACACGGTCCGGCCGGCATACGCGCCGCCGTACGCACCCGTCGACGTACCGCCGCCGCCTCCCCCGCCACCGTGGGCGCAGAAAATGCAGCCGCGATGGGACGAGGGCGGCATGCATTGGGTCTGGGGCGGGATCTAGAAGCGCGCTTCCCCTCTGCCGCACGCAGATTCACAACTTACGAACTCCGCGCAGGATTTTCGCGAACGGGTTGCCGGCGGCCAGGCTACGCCGA
The DNA here is from genome assembly GCF_049278535.1 of Mycobacterium sp. Lineage (GTDB taxonomy): Bacteria > Actinomycetota > Actinomycetes > Mycobacteriales > Mycobacteriaceae > Mycobacterium. The sequence continues at coordinate 28,904 of NZ_JBAPMI010000083.1, forward strand.
AGGCTCGGCTGCATAGTGCTCAAGTTCAGCAACACCGGATAGCTCAGCCCGTGATCACGCCAGTCGGCAAGCTGGTCCACGACCTCGTCGTGTGTGCCTTGCAAGCACGCGTCTTTGAGCAGCGACAAGGGCACCTTCGAAATGTATCTCAGCACGGATTCCTCGTCGAAGAGTTGAGGACTGATGTCTTGAAAGCCGGTGAAGTCGTCACCTAGCGGATGCGAAACACCATGGCGCTTCCACAGTTCCGCAGGTGCATTCAACGCGAACGTCTTCATCGCGGTCGATTCGAGCGCCTCGTCGATCTCGTCACGGCTGCGCCCCGTGAAGGTGAAGAAAAAGGTCGCAGCGCCGATCGACGACGGATCCCTTCCGGCATCCGATGCCGCGGCGCGGACCGCCTCAAGGCCGCGGGCGTACTCCGCGGGCGAAAACACCGCTGCGGGAAACCATGTGTCGGCGTACCGGCCGGTGGCGCGCAACATTCTGGGTCCGTGCGAGGCGATCCAGATCTCGGGCCACTTGCCGCGATAGGGCCACAAGTCGAAGACCGCGTTGTGCAACGGAAAGAAAGGCGAATCGCGGGTGACGAGCTCTCCGCCGGAGTCCCACAACGCCCGGATGGTCGCCATGGCCTCCTCGAACCGGGCTACCGGTCTGGACCAGTCCACACCGTAGGGTTCGTTTCCTTCGCGCTCACCGGTTCCGATGCCCAGGATCGCTCGTCCGCGGGTCAGCAGGTGCAGGGTCGCGGCAGCTTGGGCGGTGACCGCTGGATTGCGCCGACCGGTATCGGTCACGCCAATGCCAAGTCGAATACGCCCCAACCGATTTCGCGCGGCAAGATGCCCAAGCACCGTCCACGGTTCGAGGTTGGCGTCGATTTTCGGTGCAAATCGTGCACCACCGATGTACTCCGGCTTGGCCATCGATCGCGGATACAAGGAGTTCAAATGATCGGCCAGCCAGAACGAATCCGCGCCGGCGGCGACCGTCGAAAGGTAACTACTTCGCGTCACCGCCATCGGCGAAAAACGCATGGGCAACGCCTGCGCCGCCACACCGACCTTCACAACCGACCCCCAGCAGTCGCCGACCTATTGCTGACCGCCCGATACTCCCACCCCATTATCCGGAGCCTGGGGCCGGGTTGCCGCCGTTGTCGCTGGCGCGTTGCAGGTGCTGTGGACAATAGGCACTGGCCGCAATCGCGGTGAACTTGGCCGCGCTGACAGTACTGATCCCCGAATTCTGTTGCATCACAAGCTGAACGACGTCGAGTTGGGAC
>NZ_JBAPMI010000084.1:0-7782 GCF_049278535.1 Mycobacterium sp.
TGTCCATGATGTTGTTTCATGCTTACATGATTACAGCGTTACAATCCATGTCAAAGCGATTTCACTCCCCGCGAACACCTGATGGCTAGCTCTCGCCGCGCCGCGCGCGATACAGCTTCACTTCGCCCTTGATGCCCTTGAGTCGACGAGCGCCGGCGAACGACCAACTGAAACCCGAGTCGTCGCCAAGCTCATCGCGCACCGATTCGGCGGCGAGCACCGCGCCCGGGCGGGAAGCCGCCGTCACCCGGCTCGCGGTGTTCACCGGACTGCCAAACCAGTCACCGGCCCGGCTCACCGCGGAACCCGATGCAATGCCCGCCCGCAGCCGGGGAAAGTCATTGTCGCTGTCGGTGATATCGACCAGCTTGAGCACGGCGTCCAGCAACGGCGCCGGTTCGGTGCAGACGAACATCACCGCGTCACCGATCGTTTTGATGAACCGGACCGGCGGGACCGCCACGTCGCGGGCGAGTTCAGCGAGCCGGTTCGCCAGCTGCCCGAGCTCCTCGGCCGGCACCTCTTCGCCCAACCGGGTGAAACCGACGAGATCGGCGAAGGCCACCGTGACCTGCCGTGCTCCGGGGAGCGGCGCTCCGGCCGCTCGCTCGTTGGCAGTGACGGCTTCGGTCTCCATCATGTTTCTGAGCTGCATGAACAGCATGTCCTCGATCCACGGGCCCAGTAACGGCGCGATCCGACCTATGAGGGCCTGGGATCGCTTCGCGATGTCGAGTTCCGTTGCGCCTGGCTCTATGACAGCCGCCAGGGCGGTATAGCGCATGACCTCGGCGGCGTGCGAGAGTCCTTCGGCGAGCACGCGCACAACCTGTACGAGGTTGTCGGGATCCAGGCCCAGGTTGGCGAAGTGCCTGACGTGGGCGGCCGCCTCCGCATCCCCGCGCATGTGCACGGCCGCGTCGGGATCGTCGATTCTGGCCAACCCGATGGCGCGTTGCACCCGTTGGAGTAGGTCGACATCAATGCCGTAGGCAAGCGCAACTTCTCGCGTGGACACGTAGGTACCGTCGTCGCCGATCAGTCGACGGCCCGCGAGCAACAAGGGCGCCGACGTGCTCTGGATCTCTTCAGCGGTGATGCCCTGCTCGAGCAGCCACTCGATCAGCTCGGCGCGCTCGGCACGAGCGCTGCCCTCCAGACCGTCGAGCAGCTTCTCGATCTCCGGGTTCCCCGTGTCCTCCACGTCGTCAAGGTATAACGCAGCAAGGCATCATGTGAATCCGATGACCACGCCACTTCTCGAGGGGTTTGCGCCCGTCGTCGACGACAACGCCGACCTGCTGATCCTGGGGTCATTTCCCAGCGTGCTGTCCCTGGCGTCCCGCCAGTATTACGGCAACCCACGAAATGCGTTCTGGCCGATCACCGCCGCACTCTTCGGCTTCGACGCGTCGGCCCCCTACGAAACCCGTTTGACCGCATTGCAATCGGCTGGCGTTGCGCTCTGGGATGTGCTGCACAAGTGCCGCCGCATCGGCAGCGCCGATGCCAAGATCGACATGAAAAGCTTGGTGGCCAACGACTTTGGCCGGCTGTTCGCCGCGTACCCGTCGATCACCCGGGTGTGCTTCAACGGCCGGGCCGCGGAACGGCTTTTCGGGCGGCTGGTCGACGTCGACGCGGCGGTCGAATACCTGCTGTTGCCGTCGACCAGCCCGGCGCGCGCGATGGCCGCCGATCAGAAACTGCGGGCCTGGCGGGCTATCGCACCGTCATGACACCGGCGGTCGCCGGTGCGCCCACGGTCGGGCGGCCTCGATCTGTGCGCTCAGCGCCAGTAACGTCGCCTCGTCGCTCGGGCGGCCGACCAGCTGAATCGACACTGGAACGCCGCCGCGATCGAGGCCCCACGGCAGGGCGGCGGCGGGCTGGCCGGTCAGATTCCAGATCTCGAAGAACGGCACCCGTTGCGACACGAACAGCAGACTCGATATCCCGCCGCGGCGTTGGTAGGCGCCGATGCGGGACGGCCCGGTGGCGTTGCCGGGCGTGATGACGACGTCGACGTCGTCGAAGATCGACTGGATCCGCTTGGCCAGTGCCGGCTCCGCCGCGCGCACGGATGCCATCCGCCGGTCGGAGAGCATCGACCCGATGCGCGCCATGTTGCGGGTCCGCTTCTCGAGTCGCTCTTGATGCGGCAGCGTACGGACGTCGTCGTAGATGCCCCGGAAATAGCGCGGCAGGTAATTGGCGTAGACGGCCGCCGGTGGATAGTCGGGGTCGCGGACGACGACGTCGTGGCCTAGGTCGCGCAGTAATGCGCCCGCCTCGTCGACCGCGGCCCGCTGTTCGGTGCCGACCTTGGCGATCAGTGGCGGTGGGACCTTGGTGCTCAACGCAATTCGCAGCCGGCCGGGATGCTTGGCGGCAGCAGCGACGAAGCCGCCGTCGGGAGCGGGCGTCGTGGTCGTCACGTCCAGGAACAATGCGGCATCTTCCACCGACCTCGCGATCGGACCGTTGACGCTCAGCCCGCACCAGGCGTCGTCATGCGGCGCAAGCGGGACCCGATCGCGTTGCGGCTTAATCCCGTACAGGCCGCACCAGCCGGACGGGATGCGGATGGAGCCGCCACCGTCAGAGCCCAGCGCCAGCGGAGCCAGCCCGGCCGCGACCGCGGCTCCGCTGCCGCCGCTGCTGCCGCCCGGTGTGAGCGAGGTGTCCCATGGGTTGCGGGTCGCCCCGAAGGTCAGGGACTCGGTGAACGGGAAAATCATCATTTCGGGCACAGCGGTTTTGCCGATGATCACCGCGCCCGCCGCGCGCAGCCGGCTGACCACTTCGGCATCGCGGGCCGCCGGGGTCGAGACCGCGCTGCTGCCGAAGAGCGTGAGTTGCCCGGCGACGTCGTTGTCGTCTTTGATCGCGACCGGAACGCCAAGCAGCGGCAGCCGCTCCCCCGCGTCGAGGCGACCTTGTGCGGTCAGAGCCTCCCGGCGCGCGGTCTCCGCCAGAACCACGCGGTAGCTGCGCAGCTGGGGGTCGAGCCGCGCGATGCGGTCCAGGTACACCTCGAGCAGCGCCGGCGCGGTGATGGTGGCCGCGGTCAGCATCCGCGCCTGTTCAGCAGCTCCAGCGAAGGCCAAATCTCCCAGGTCCACGTCGAGGCAGACTACTGCTATGAGCGACACGGTGTTCGATCAATTGACCGAGCAGCAATTGCGCGGGCGGAAAACGATCAAGTGGAACCATTTCGGGCCCGACGTGCTGCCACTGTGGATCGCCGAGATGGACTTCCCACCGCACCCGCGGTCGTCGACGGTATCCGCGCCTGCGTCGCCGACGACGAATTCGGCTACCCGGCCTTTCGCGAGGACACCCTCGCCCGAGCAACCGCCGACTGGTGCCGACGACGCTACGGCTGGGACGTCGCATCCGAGTGGGTTCGCGTTGTTCCCGACGTCCTCAAGGGAATCGAAGTCGTCATCAACTTCCTGACCAGACCCGAAAGCCCGGTCGTGCTGCCGGTCCCCGCCTACATGCCGTTCTTCGACGTGCTGCGGATCACCGGCCGCCAGCGGGTGGAAATACCTATGCGGCAAGATGATTCGGGCCGATACCTGATGGACTTGGACGCCCTCGAGACCGCATTCGCCAATGGGGCCGGATCGCTCATTCTGTGCAATCCGAACAACCCGCTCGGCACCGCGTACCGCGCCGACGAGTTGTGCGCGATCGTCGACATCGCGGCCCGACACCACGCCCGGATCATCGCCGACGAGATTCACGGCCCGCTGGTCTACGGACGGCCGCACGTCGCCGCGGCCTCGGTATCGGACACCGCCGCGCAGACCGTCGTCACCCTGATGTCGGCGTCCAAGGGATGGAATCTGCCGGGTCTGATCTGCGCCCAGGTCGTGCTGTCCAACGAGCAGGATGCCCGCGACTGGGAGCTCATCAACAAGCTGCACAAGATGGGGGTGTCCACCATCGGTATTCGGGCCAACATCGCGGCCTACGACCACGGAGCCGACTGGCTGGACGAATTACTCAGCTACCTGCAGGCCAACCGCGATCACCTGGCCGAGGCCCTGCCGGCGTCCTGCCCGGGCGTGCGGGTCAACACCCCGGATGCCACCTACATGTCGTGGGTCGACTTCCGCGCGCTGAATCTGCCGGGCGAACCCGCCGACCATCTGTTGTCGACGGCCAAGGTGGCGCTCAGCCCCGGCATTCCGTTCGGTGCCACGGTGGGTCCGGGGTTCGCGCGGCTGAATTTCGCCACCACCCGCACGATCCTCGACCGGGCGATCGATGCGCTAGCCGCGGCGATACGGTGACTCCCATGTCGTGTGTGTTCTGTGCGATCGTGGCCGGCCAGGCCCCGGCCATCCGCATCTACGAGGATGACGGCTATCTGGCTTTCCTCGACATCCGCCCGTTCACCCGTGGCCACACCTTGGTGGTACCGAAACAGCACTCGGTCGATCTCACCGACACGGCACCGGAAACTCTGGCCGGATTGGTGACGATCGGGCAGCGGATCGCCAAGGCGGCGCGGGCGACCGAGTTGGCCGATGCCACCAACATCGGCATCAACGACGGACGCGCGGCCTTCCAGAGCGTTCTTCACATCCACCTGCACATGCTGCCGCGACGCAACGGCGACAAGCTGTCGGTTGCCAAGGGGCTGCTGTTGCGCCGCGACCCCGACCGCGAGTCGACCGGGCGGATCCTGCGGGACGCACTGGCACAACTGGGCGCCACTCCGCAAGACTGAGCGGCATGGATATATCTCTGTGGATCGAGAAGCAGATCGGCCACCGGCTACTGCACCTGCACGACGAGATCTATAAACGCACCGACGGCCGGATCGGGCACAAGATTCCTTTCGGACCGGTCAACCTGATACTGCACACGGTCGGCGCCAAGACCGGCCAGGCGCGGACCAACACACTCACGTATGCCCGGGACGGCGACGCGTACCTCGTCGTCGCCTCCAAAGGCGGCGACCCGAAAGCGCCCGGCTGGTATCACAACTTGAAGGCCAACCCGAACGTCGAAATCAATGTCGGGCCAAAGCGTTTCGGCGTCACGGCCAAACCCGTGCTACCGGACAACCCGGACTATCGACGGCTGTGGGAGATCGTCAACAAGAACAACGCGAATCGCTATGAGGGGTACCAGTCGCGGACCTCACGGCCGATTCCGGTGATCGCCCTGACGCCGCGTTAGAACAGCTCTTTGGCGAGCAGTTCCAGCGTCGTCTCGCGGGCAGGGGCGGTAGCGGGGGCGGTGCCGCGGTGAGCCGATGCGACGGGATGCACCATCACCTCGTCGACGCCGAACCGCTGCGCGAGTTCGCTCAGCTGTTCGGCGGCCTCGGCGGGTGACCCGACGACGGCGCGGTTGAGGCCGCTTTCGACGATGTGCTGCTGTTGCGGTGTCAGCTCGGCGCCATCGGCGTCTTCGACCAGCTGCAGCGGCCCCAGGGGTTGCCCGGTCCGCAGCCGGGCCATCATGTGCAGGTTCGGCAAGATCAAAGCCTTTGCCTCGTCGCGGGTTTCGGCCACCGCGGCGTTGACGGTCAAGAAGGTCACCGGTTCGGCGGCCAGCTCGCTGGGCACGAACTCCGACCGGTAGAGCGCCAACGCCTCCTCGGTGCCTTGACCGGAGAAGTGATGCGCGAACACGTAGGGCAAGCCCTTGGCGGCGGCCAGTTGCGCCGAGTACATCGACGACCCGAGCAGCCACAGGCGTGGCTCACTGGCCGCGGCCGGTGTCGCCTTGAGGATGTAGTCGCCGCCATCGCGCAGCTGGACCGGCACGCCCCGCACGCTCATCATCGCGCGCACGTGGTCGAGGTAATTCGGGAACTGGTCGATGTCGCGGTCGTCGCGGCCGGCGGCGCCACGCAACAGAGCCGACGTCACCGGATCCGAGCCGGGCGCGCGGCCGATGCCAAGGTCGATGCGGCCCGGTGCCGCCGCTTCCAGCAACGCGAACTGCTCGGCGACCGCCAGCGGCGCGTGGTTGGGCAGCATCACGCCACCGGAGCCCAGCCGCAGCTGCGTGGTCTGCGCGGCCAGGTAGGCGATCAGAACCGGCGGGCTGGTGGCGCCCACCGACGGCATGTTGTGGTGTTCGGCGAGCCAGTAGCGCGTGTAGCCGAGCCGGTCGGCGGTCTGCGCCAGGCGCACGGTGGCCGCCAGCGCATCCGCGGTGGTCTGGTCGGTGCGGACTGGGACGAGGTCGAGGACAGAAAGGCGCATGAGCAGGTCAACGCCTTTCGTCCGCCGAACGTTCCACGCTAGTAAGACCTCCCATCTTCTTTGCTTGGCTGAAAACGTCGTCGAGCATCGTCGTAGTCAGCTTGCCGGTGAAGGTGTTCTGCTGGCTGGGGTGATAGCAGCCCAGCAGCATCACCTCGCCATGAGCGGCATGGACCGTGGCGGTAGCGCCGTGGCCGAACTTCGGCTGCGGTCGCGGAACCCGGCCGCCGCCGGTGCGGATCATGTCGAGCGCCGAGCGCCAGCCGAATGCGCCGAGCGCCACAATCACCCGCACATCTCCCCCGACCAGCCGCCATTCGGCGGTCAGCCACGGCGCACACGTCGACCGCTCCGCCGGGGTGGGCGCATTCGCCGGTGGTGCGCACCGCACCGCGGCCACCACCCGAGTCGCGTTGAGCGTCAGACCGTCGGCGGCGTCCACGCTGACCGGCGAGTTGGCCAAGCCGGCCCGGTGCATCGCCGCGTACAACACATCGCCGGACCGGTCGCCGGTGAAAACCCGGCCGGTCCGGTTGGCGCCGTTGGCCGCGGGGGCCAGGCCGACGATCATCACGCGCGGACGTGCGGCACCCCAGCCCGGCACCGGCCGGCCCCAATACGGCTCGTCGGCGAACGATCGCCGCTTCGTCAGCGCCACCTCCTCGCGCCACTCGACCAACCTCGGGCAGGCCCGGCACACCGACACTTCGGCGTCGAGCTGCGCCACCGATTGAGCGGCCTGCGCCATCGCAATCACCTCCGGCCGATCCGATGCGACCGCGGTGCGGGCAGTCGCCGGATCGCCGGGCCATCCGCTGCCGGGCGGCACCGGCGAGTCGAAGTGAGCGCCAGTGCGCGGGTGGGCGAGGTGCACGGCTCCACTGTGCACGATCGGCGCAGGGCAAGTGTCCAGAGGATCTCCGTAAGATCGGGTCATGGCAGCAGACGCGCTGGCGGGCCTGATCGCCGAGCTACCCGAGGGGACGGTCGTCACCGACCCCGCGATCACCGAGGGCTACCGGCAAGACCGCGCGTTTGATCCGTCGGCCGGAAAGCCGGTCGCCGTGGTGCGCCCACGGCGGACCGAAGAGGTCCAGACCGTGCTGCGGTGGGCCACTGCGAACCACGTTCCGGTGGTGACACGCGGAATGGGCACCGGCCTGTCCGGCGGCGCCACCGCGGTGGACGGCGGGATCGTGCTGTCGACGGAGAAGATGCGCGACATCGTCGTCGATCCGGTCACCCGCACCGCGGTCTGCCAGCCGGGCCTGCTCAACGCCGAGGTGAAGAAGACGGTTGCCGAATACGGCCTGTGGTACCCGCCCGATCCGTCGTCGTACGAGATTTGCAGCATCGGCGGCAACATCGCCACCAACGCCGGCGGCCTGTGCTGCGTGAAATACGGCGTCACCACCGACTACGTGCTCGGCGTGCAAGTGGTGCTTGCCGACGGCACCGCAGTCAGGCTCGGCGGCCCGAGACTCAAAGATGTTGCGGGGCTGAGTCTTACCAAGTTGTTCGTCGGCAGCGAAGGCACGCTGGGCGT
>NZ_JBAPMI010000085.1:0-7315 GCF_049278535.1 Mycobacterium sp.
CTCTCGAAGAGCTGGGCATTGGCCGGCCGTCGACGTATTCATCGATCATCAAGACCATCCAGGACCGCGGTTACGTGCACAAGAAGGGCAGCGCGCTGGTGCCGTCCTGGGTCGCGTTCGCCGTCACGGGTTTGCTGGAGCAGCACTTCGGCCGGCTGGTCGACTACGGCTTCACCGCGGCGATGGAGGACGAACTCGACGCGATCGCGTCGGGCACCGAGCGACGCACCAACTGGCTGAACAACTTCTACTTCGGTGGCGACCACGGCGTGGCCGATTCGGTGGCGCGGTCAGGCGGCCTGAAGAAACTCGTCGGCGTCAACCTCGAAGGCATCGACGCGCGAGAAGTCAACTCCATCAAGCTCTTTGACGATGCGCAGGGTCGCGCCGTCAATGTGCGGGTCGGCAAGAACGGTCCGTATCTGGAGCGGATGGTGGTCGGCGACGACGGTGAACCGACACCGCAGCGGGCCAACCTGAACGACTCACTGACCCCCGACGAGCTGACCCTCGATGTCGCCGAGGAACTCTTCGCCACGCCGCAAGAGGGACGAACGCTCGGCGTCGACCCGGACACCGGACACGAGATCGTCGCCAAGGATGGTCGTTACGGTCCGTACGTCACCGAGGTGCTGCCAAAGCCGGATGACGATGACGGCGCTGCCGGACAACCGGCCAAGAAGGGCAAGAAGCCGACTGGCCCCAAGCCGCGGACCGGATCGCTGCTGCGCAGCATGGATCTGCAGACCGTGACGCTCGAGGACGCGTTGAAGCTGCTGTCGCTGCCGCGGGTGGTCGGCGTCGACCCCGACTCCAAAGAGGAGATCACCGCTCAGAACGGTCGCTACGGCCCATACCTCAAGCGCGGCACAGACTCTCGTTCATTGGCGACCGAAGACCAGATATTCGACGTCACCCTCGAAGAGGCGCTGAAGCTCTACGCCGAGCCCAAGCGGCGTGGCCGTCAGGGTGCCGCGGCGCCGCCGCTGCGCGAACTGGGCAACGACCCGGCGTCGGGCAAGCCGATGGTGATCAAGGACGGCCGATTCGGTCCATATGTCACCGACGGCGAGACCAACGCGAGCCTGCGCAAGGGCGACGACGTGCTGTCGATCACCGACGAGCGCGCTGCCGAGCTGCTGGCCGACCGGCGGGCCCGCGGCCCGGTGAAGCGGACGGCCAAGAAAACCGCGAAAAAAGCGCCCGCCAAGAAATCGGGCACGAAGAAAGCCGCCAAGCGCAGCTAGCAGGGCAAATGCGGCGTCACGCGCGTGCTCGGGGATCTCAGGGTTCTTTCGTCGGGATTTTCGAAAAATAACTGGTGATTCTCAGCCAGTTCTCAGGTACAGTGTCCTTACATCTGCCGTGGAGCCACCACGTCGTCGCTAAGGAGAGAGTCATGCGACCCGCTGTCCGATACTGCATCACCGCTGGTGCTGCGATCGTCGGCGTCAGCGTTCTGATCGCGGCCCCGTCGTCGCCGCCGCTGCGCGACGTCCAGGTGCCCGCGATGCAACTCTCGAACAACCAGCACGACAACCCCGACGCGACCACCCCCTCTGTGGCGGACTTGCTGCAGGTCATGGGTGGCGCGGAGAGCCCGGTGGTGGTGCAGAACATCACCGAGTCCGACGCCGGAGTGCTCGAGGGCGGTCAGCCGTCGAACATGCCGGGCCTCAGCGACCTGTTGAACCTGGGCAACGACCCCGTCGGTATTCCGGACCCGCAGGGCAAGTCGTTCATCATCGGCCCGCTGCTGCCCAGCGACCTGAGCCCGGCGCCGGCAGCCCCGCCGGCCCCAGCCGGCTAGCCCCTGACTTCGCTGGACACTTCTTCGGGCGCGGCAAGATTCAGCGGCCGGGCCAACTGAGTCGGTGCGGTCCGTCCGCGTAGCGCGACCACCTCGGCCACATCCCAGCACAGCGCCTCGGCATCGAGCGCGCCGCTGACCGCGACCGCCGACGCCAGCACGTGGCCGTCTTCGAGCTTGGCCAGCTCGGTGAGCCGGGCCGCCTCGTTGACCGGGTCACCGATCACGGTGTACTCGAATCGGGCCAGCGCGCCGATGTGGCCCGCGATCGCGCGACCGGACGACACGCCGATGCCGAACTCCGCCGACCCGATCACCGGCAGCAGCTCGTCGTGCAGCTCGCGGGCGGCGGCCAGCGCCCCGCCGGACGCATCGGGGTGCTCGATCGGCGCCCCGAAGATGGCCAATGCGGCGTCACCCTGAAACTTGTTGACGAATCCGCCGTGCCGCCCGACGGTGTCCACCACCACCCGGAAGAACTCGTTGAGCATGCTGACGACTTCGGCGGGTGGTCGCGTCGACGCCAGTTTCGTGGAGCCAACCAGGTCGACGAACAGCACCGCGACGTCGCGTTCCTGGCCGCCCAGCTCGGTGCCGCGCTCCAGCGCACGCCGGGCGACGTCTTCGCCGACATAGCGGCCGAACAGGTCGCGTAGCCGCTGCCGCTCGGACAGGTCGCGGACCATGTCGTTGAAGCCGGCCTGCAGCAGGCCCAGCTCGCTGGCGTCGTAGATCTGCATGTGCGCGTTGTAATTACCCCGCTGCACCTCGCCAAGCGCCCAGCGGAGCTGACGCAGCGGGTCGGCGATCGACATGGCCACCAGCAGCGTGCTGGCCAGCCCGATGCCCAGCGCCAGAATGGCCAGCAGCAGGATCGGGTTCAACAGCTTCTCGGGCGGCCCGTGCAGGTACGCAGCCTTGTCGCCGACCACGGCCAGCACGATCGCCAGCAGCGGCACTCCGGTGGACAGCGCCCAGGCCAGCATCTGGCGTCCGATCACCCCCGATGCCCGGATGTTCTCCGGCAGCCCGCCGCGCAGCGCGGCAACGGCGACTGGGCGCAGCACTCGCTCGGACTGCAGATAGCCGATGATCGCGGTGGCGGTGGCGCCCAGGGCGGTGGCGACGGCCACCACCGGTGCGGCGTGCTTGGCCACCGGCCAGCTGGCGACGATGAAGATCACGCCGCCGATGAGCCAGGAGGCCAGGTTGATCACCGTGCGGTAGAACGGGGTCCGAAGCGCGCGGCTGCGAGCCAGCTCGGTGGCTGCCGGGTCGCTGTCGGCGAGCAGACTGTCGCGGCGCTGCCAGCGAAACACCGGCACCAGGGAACGTGCGCTGATCGCGGTTCCGAGCAGGAACAGCACCACGACCGACCCGGCGAAGGTGGCCAGGTTGAGGGCCGGCAGTCGTTGCAGTTCGATGCGGTCTTCGGGGGGCAGTCCGTAACGCAGGAAGCCCAGCACCAGCAGCGCGCCGATGATGTCGGCCTGCAGTTGGCTGAGCATGAACACCGGCCAGGGTGTGCGCACGAGCCACTGGACGAATCCGCTGATTCGTCCAGGAAGGGTCCCCGCCGTGCTCACCTGCCCACCGTATCGGTCAGCGGGGACCAAAAAGTACTCAAAACGGCAGTGTGTGGGCCCTGATCGGGCGGTGCCGTCAGCGGTGGCCACTACTGTTGCCGGTGATGTCACGGGTATTCGCACGGCTGGTTGGTCAGGAGTCGGTGGAGGCCGACCTGGTGGCCGCCGCCGCTGCCGCCCGCGGTGATTCGACTCACAGCGCCGCGATGACGCATGCCTGGCTGATCACCGGGCCGCCCGGTTCGGGGCGTTCGGTGGCCGCGTTGTGTTTCGCGGCGGCATTGCAGTGCACTTCCGAAGGGCTGCCCGGCTGCGGAGAATGCCGATCCTGCACGACGACGATGGCCGGCACGCACGGCGACGTGCGACGCGTCATCCCCGAGGGGCTGTCCATCGGGGTCGACGACATGCGCGCGATCGTCCAGATCGCCTCGCGTCGGCCCAGCACCGGGCGTTGGCAGATCGTCCTGGTCGAGGACGCCGACCGGCTGACTGAAGGCGCGGCGAACGCTTTGTTGAAGGTGGTCGAGGAGCCGCCGCCGCGCACGGTGTTTCTGCTCTGCGCGCCGTCGGTGGACCCCGAGGACATCGCGATCACGCTGCGGTCGCGGTGCCGGCATATCGCGCTGGTGACGCCGCCGCCAGATGCCATCGCGCAGGTTCTGATCGACAGCGACGGGCTGTCGGCCGAGACCGCGAACTGGGCGGCGTCGGTCAGTGGCGGCCACGTGGGACGGGCGCGACGGCTGGCCACCGACCCGGAGGCGCGCGAGCGCCGGCTACAGGCGCTGGGGCTGGCCCGTGACGCGGCGACAAGGTCGAAGGCGTTCGGCGCCGCCGAGGCGCTGGTCGCCGCCGCAGAAGCCGAAGCCGCCGTACTGACCGCCGGGCGCGACGAAGCCGAGACCGAGGAGTTGCGGACCGCGCTGGGCGCGGGCGGTACCGGCAAGGGCACCGCCGGTGCGCTGCGCGGTGCGACCGGAGCGATCAAAGACCTTGAGCGACGGCAGAAGTCGCGTCAGACCCGGGCGTCGCGAGATGCCTTGGACCGCGCGCTGATCGACCTGGCAACCTACTTCCGCGACGCCCTGCTGGTGTCCGCCAGCGCCGGAGGCGTACGGACCAACCACCCCGATATGGCCGCGCAGATCGCCGCGATGGCAGCCCACGTGCCGGCCGATCGACTGCTGTGCTGCATCGAAGCCGTGCTGGAGTGCCGCGAGGCGCTGGCCATCAACGTCAAGCCCAAGTTCGCCGTCGACGCGATGGTCGCCACGATCGGTCAGGCGTTGCGCGACTGAACTTGGGTGTGCGCGCGGCCCTGCCGTAGACTCGTCCCGCCCAACAGGGCGCGCCACCTTAGCTCAGTCGGTAGAGCGGCTCACTCGTAATGAGCAGGTCAGGAGTTCGATTCTCCTAGGTGGCTCCATCTTTGCCCACATCAGCGCGGCAGTGCGAAACCTACCGGCCCGGCCGCGATGCACACGCTCAGCGACGCCGTGTTGGCTCGCATCTGGATTGCGTTGCCCGCGCCGGGTAGTCGGACGAAGACCCGGTTGAGCCCGGGATGCACGCGAACCCGAATGTCGGGTCCCTCGGACAGCGACATCGTCATCGACCCGTCGCTGTTGGCCAGGTAATTGATCTCGGCCGTCCAGTCCGTTGGTAGCAGCGGGCCGTCGAGACCAACCTGAACCGGCCGGTCGGGCTGCACCAGGTACCCGCACTGCGGCACCGGGCCGGGCGCCATCGCGCGCACCCAGGTCACCTGCGCGTCGACCAATCGGCCCTGGCTGTCCAGGGTTTTCAATTGCATTGTCGAAGAGGCGAATTCGGGACGGTCGCGCAGCAATGCGAACATGTGGCTGGTCAGATTGTCCGGCCAGGCCACCCGTCCGAGCACCAGTGGATCGACCTCCTGATCGAGCAGCGGCGCACTCGAATTCCTCTGCGCGGCAGCCAGATCGCGGCGGGCGTTCTGCAGATACGGCTGCGCCGGGTTGTCTTCCCAGGACGTGAGAAACGTTGCTGTCGAATAACAACTGCTCGCCACGAACGACGCGGCCAATGCAGACGTGACTGCCGTGCGGGCTGCCGACGCGTCAAGCCACCGGGACGACGGAAGGTTGGGCGCGCAGAATCCGACCGCGGCCAGCAACGCCAGCACCACGACGAGATCCGGGAAATAGCGCAAGGTTTGGGCCAGCTCGAGCGCGGTGAACCGCGACGAGCGCATCAAGTAGATCGGCACCTGGCAGGCGACCACGTAGCCGGCCGCTGTCAACCACAGCGGCACGATGCGCTGTTTGCGGGCCAGTGAGATCCCCAGCGCGGCGGCCAGTGCCAGCCAGCCCAGCGCCTTGACTAATGTTGGCGGAACGGCCCACGGCGAGGCCGGTGCCCATCTGCCCCAAGCCCACGGGCCACCGGCCAGCCCAGGGACGATGCCGTGAGTTACTGAGCGGCACAACAGATCCCACGTCATCGTCAGATCCGAACTCCACCTGTGCTGGTTCACTACAGCCAGATAGACCACAACCCAGATACCGGTCAGCGCCAGTGCTGCCAACCACAATCGGATGCCGGCCCGCCACACCGTCCGTATCGCGGATCGATCGCCCTGCACGTAACACAGCAGCGCCGCGACGGCGAACGCGACAAACGGGCTCACCGCCGTCTTTTCGAAGAACAGCAGCCCACCGAGGTAGGTCAGCACGCCGGTCACCGCGTACCGCTGATTTCCGGTGCGGATCAACAGGATCGCGTCGGCGCAGAGCCAGGCCAGCGCGGCCAGCATCGGCAGCGAGTTCAGCGCAGCCGCCCACCAGGCGAACCCGGGCACGCCGAGCGGCGTGAACAGCGCAAAAGTCAGTGGCACGAGCAACACCGGCCGCCAGCCGAGAATCACGTACAGAGCGCGCAGCAAGGCCAGCGATGCCAGCAGTTGCAGCACCAGCAGGCTGATCGCCGGGCCGACCCAATTCAGCGGCGCGAGCCGGGTGATGGCGCCGGCGACCAGGAACGCGGCCGGCATGACGTGTCCGTCGTGGTCGTCGAACAGCAAAGACGGCGACAGCAGGCCGTGCGTGCCGGCCCGGCCGACCAGGATCAGGTCGTCCCAGTAGAAGTAACCGCGAAATGCCAGCACCCCGCGGATGACGAGCTGCACCACGATGAGCAACGCCGCGGCCAGCGCCACCTTCGGTATTCCGGCGGCCCGTCGGTATGGTGGGCCGGTGCGCGCACTGGTCACCGGGGCTGCCGGGTTCATCGGGTCGACGCTAGTCGACCGGTTGCTGAGCGACGGGCATCGCGTCGTCGGCCTGGATAACTACGCCTCGGGGCGGGCCACCAACCTCGAGCATCTGGCCGACAATCCGGAGTTCGCTTTCGTCGAGGCCGACATCGTCACGGCCGATCTGCCGGCGATCTTCGACGAGCACCGCCCGGAGGTGGTGTTCCACCTAGCCGCGCAGATCGATGTGCGACACTCGGTGGCCGACCCGCAGTTCGACGCGTCGGTCAACGTGATCGGCACCGTGCGGTTGGCTGACGCTTCGCGGCAGACCGGGGTGCGCAAAGTGGTGCACACGTCGTCGGGTGGATCGATCTACGGGACGCCGCCGACTTATCCGACTAGTGAGGCCGTGCCCACCGACCCAGCATCGCCGTACGCCGCGGGCAAGGTGGCCGGCGAGATCTACCTCAATACGTTCCGGCATCTGTACGACCTGGAGTGCTCGCACATCGCACCGGCCAATGTCTATGGGCCACGCCAGGATCCGCATGGCGAGGCGGGGGTGGTGGCGATCTTCGCGCAGGCGCTGCTATCCGGGAAGCCCACCAAGGTGTTCGGCGACGGCTCCAACACCCGCGACTACGTATTCGTTGACGACGTGGTGGACGCGTTCGTCAAAGC
>NZ_JBAPMI010000086.1:0-15634 GCF_049278535.1 Mycobacterium sp.
GTTGCGGGCTCCAGTGCCTGCGCGACGATCGCGGCGACATCGGTCATCGGTTTGACGTCCAATGCCTCGAGCACCTCGGCGGGCACGTCGTCCAGGTCTGGCTCGTTGCGCTGCGGGATGAACACCGTGGAGAGCCCGGCCCGCTGCGCGGCGAGCAGCTTCTGCTTCACGCCGCCGATCGGCAACACCCGGCCGTTCAGCGTCACCTCGCCGGTCATCCCGACATCGGCGCGGACCTGTCGTCCGGTAGCCATCGACACCAGCGCGGTCACCATCGTCACACCGGCCGAGGGACCGTCCTTGGGAACGGCGCCCGCGGGCACGTGCACGTGGATGCGCCGGTTCAGCGTGGCGGGGTCGACGCCCAACTCCGCGGCGTGCGAACGGACGTAGGACAGCGCGATCTGCGCCGACTCCTTCATCACGTCACCGAGCTGACCGGTCAGCTGCAGACCCGGTTCACCGTCGTTGGCGCCAGCTTCGATGTAGAGCACGTCGCCACCCAGCCCGGTCACCGCCAGGCCGGTCGCCACCCCCGGTACCGCCGTGCGTTCGGCCGACTCGGGAGTGAAGCGCGGCCGGCCCAGGTAATCCACCAGATCAGGCTCGTCGATCGTCACCTGATCCTGAGCGATCTTGGTGGTGACTTTGCGCAAAGCCTTGGCCAGCAGCCGTTCGAACTGCCGCATGCCGGGTTCGCGGGTGTAGTCGGCGGCGATCTTGCGCAGCGCCGCCTCGGTCACGCTCACCTCGTCGTCGGTCAAGCCGGCACGGTCGCGCTGGCGCGGCAACAAGAAGTCACGCGCGATCGCGACCTTGTCGTCCTCGGTGTAGCCGTCGATCTGCACCAGCTCCATCCGGTCCAGCAGCGCCGACGGGATGTTCTCAATGACGTTGGCGGTAGCCAGGAAGACCACATCGGACAGGTCCAGATCGAGGTCCAGGTAATGATCCCGGAAGGTGTGGTTCTGCGCGGGGTCGAGGACCTCCAGCAGCGCCGCACTCGGGTCGCCGCGGAAGTCCGAGCCGACCTTGTCGATCTCATCAAGCAGCACAACGGGATTCATCGACGCGGCTTCACCGATGGCACGAACGATCCGGCCCGGCAGCGCACCGACGTAGGTGCGACGGTGGCCACGGATCTCGGCCTCGTCGCGCACACCGCCGAGCGCGACGCGGACGAACTTGCGCCCCAGCGCGCGCGCGACGCTCTCGCCCAGCGACGTCTTACCGACACCAGGAGGGCCGGCCAGCACCATCACAGCGCCGGAGCCGCGGCCGCCGACGACCTGCAGGCCGCGTTGGGCACGCCGGGCTCGCACCGCCAGGTACTCCACGATGCGGTCCTTGACGTCGTCCAGCCCGTGGTGATCGGCGTCCAGGATTTCGCGGGCGGCCTTGAGGTCGGTGGAGTCCTGGGTGCGGGTATTCCACGGCAGGTCGAGCACGGTGTCCAGCCAGGTGCGGATCCAACCGCCTTCGGGGCTTTGATCGCTGGAGCGTTCCAGCTTGCCGACCTCGCGCAGCGCCGCCTCGCGAACCTTGTCCGGCAGGTCGGCCGCCTCAACGCGGGCGCGATAGTCGTCGGATCCCTCCGGCTCACCCTCGCCCAGCTCCTTGCGGATCGCGTTGAGCTGCTGGCGCAGCAGGAATTCTTTCTGCTGCTTTTCCATGCCTTCGCGCACGTCTTCGGCGATCTTGTCGTTGACCTCGACTTCAGCCAGGTGGTCACCGGTCCAGTCGATCAACGCCGTCAGTCGCTCGGCGACGTTTTCGGTCTCCAGCAGCTGCCGCTTCTGCACATCTGTGAGGTAGGACGCATAGCCGGCCATGTCGGCCAAGGCCGATGGATCGGTCAGCTTGTTGACGACGTCGACGAGCTCCCAGGCCTCGCGGCGCTGCAGCATCGCCAGCAGCAACTTCTTGTATTCGCCTGCGAGCGTGCGGGTCTCGTCGCTCGGCTCGGAATCGGCGACTTCGGTCACCTCGACCCACAGCGCGGCGCCTGGCCCGCTGGCACCGGCGCCGATGTGGGCCCGTCGCTCACCACGCACGACTGCCGCGGTGCCACCGCCGGGTATCCGGCCGACCTGCACGATCGTCGCGAGCACGCCATAGGACGGGTAACGGTCGTCCAGCCGCGGCGCGATCAGCAACGTGCCCGATTCGGTGGCACGTGCAGCGTCGACGGCGGTGCGAGCAGCGTCGTCCAGCGCGATCGGCACCACCATGCCGGGCAGCACGATCGGGTCGCTGACGAACAGCACCGGCACTGATTTGGCTTCAGCCATCATTCCTCCAAAGTTAAGCTTGATGCGCTCAACCTGTATCGGATCCAGTTTGTTCCCGACGGGAACTGGCTGCTAACCGGAGCAGGCGCGCTGACGAGCCCGGAAGGCCTGGACTTTCGCGCGGTTGCCGCAGGTGCCCATCCCGCACCAGTGTCGGTTCTTGGCTCGGGACGCATCCAGGTAAAGACGGGTGCAGTCCGGGTGCACACAACGCTTGACGTTCTCCATGTCGGCTCCGGCCAGCAGGTCGACCAGATCCGCGGCCAGGCTGGCCATAAGTTGCGATGCGGTGCCTTCGCGGCGGGTAGCGCCGGTTCGCAGCAATCGCGGCGTCAGCTGAGGTTGGCAGGCCCGCTCGTTGAGCAGTTCGACGTCGGCGACCTGGGGCCGGTGGCCCTCGAGCCGGGCGATGACGGTCCGATAGATGGCTTCGCGCACCTCGATCGCGGCCACCAGATCGTGGTCGGTGACAGCAAAGGCGGTATCCAACAGCCCGGCCTCAACTGCCCAGTCCGACAGCAGTTCGGGCTGGGTCAGCAGCTCCTCGCGGGCGCTGTTTCGGTGCTTCATGGTGCCGACGAAGTCAAGGCATCGACGGCCACTGACATAGACGTATGTCACAGGTAACCACCTTGACAGGTTTCACTGTCAGACGCAAGGTGTAACTATATAAACCGGTTACAACGAGAGAGACTCCGCGAACGCAAAGCGCGCCCCCGCCGTCCAACTGAGTAACCAGCCGATCTATTTGGTAGCGAAAGGCGAAAGGACTCAGCCAAAATGGACCTCTACCGCATCACCCACCCGCTGAGATTGGCCCGAGGATCGCACCAGCCGGGTTCCGGCAAAGGATGCGCGATGAACGTGATCTCCTACATCAACGGCGACTCGCAGGTCACCGACTTTCCCAGCTGCTCGGCCCGGCCGCTGAGCCTGCTCGTCCAGTCCAGTAACGACTCGCTCGCTGGACCGGATGGCTACCTGTCACCCGAGGGCAGTGTCGTTGTACTGGACCTCGCTTGGCTGACCGTGGGAACCGCGGACGTCCCCGAGACCGTTGTCCACGCGTGGGTGGCCGCGTTACTGACCGACTCGGAGTGGGGAGTCCTGCACTACGCCAAAATCACAGCCCACAAAGCGATCCTGGACATTGCCGAACTGCACCGCGCCGCGGCGGCGGGGGAGATGCCGCCGGTCGCCGACTGGGATGCCGCTGCGCGGGCAGCACTTGAAGTGGCCGCGACGCTCAGTGGCTCCGGAAGTCGCGCTGTGCGAGCCGCTTTCGAGTCGACCAGGTTCGTGGATGGCGACCTGGCCTCCTCGTTGGATCGGGTGGTCGCTCACGCGTTGAACGCGCACGCGTTGGCGTCCGGCCTTGTCGGCAAGGCAAGTCGGATAACGGAATTCGCCGGCCACGCGATCACCTCGTGGCGGCATCTCGCCGGACTGGACGACGACAAGGTCCGCGACATCAGCCCGAATCCGCTCGAAGCTCAGTTGCCGGCCTGCGCCTAGAAGTGCGGCGGCTGGCGCGAAAGTAGGTATCTGCGAACCGTCCGTTCCGTACACTCAACGGTTCACATCGCGTTGTGAACCGCATAAGCGGGAAGGACACGACTATGTCTATATTTCGCCGCCTGATCGCTGTCGGGCTTGCTGTCGCAGTGTTGTTGACGTTGTCAGGCTGTTCGAAGCTGGGCCAAATCCAGTCGGCGATGTCATCGGCCAAGTCCGCGGTGTCCGAATCCAGGAATATCTCCCAGTGGACGGTGGACAAAATGACCCAGGCGTTCGCCTCAATTAACGGCAAGATCGGCGCCGATCCGGCCGACTACGTCGAGGTCCTCGTCAACGAGATATTTCTGAGCGTCAAGGCAATCGATCCGCACAAGCGGGAGAACGTCGATAACTACACCTACCAGGGTGAGTCTGTCCAGGTGGCGCCGGTCGACGTCAGTAGCAACGCGCCGGGCGCTGTAGAGGCGAGCGCTTTCAAGGCCGATACGGTCAAACCGGCTGTGCTGGCGCAAACAATGGCAGCTGCGCCCGGGGACTCAACCGTCGAGAACGGCACCGTCGAATTTGTGATGGTCAAGAAAGCGATGGCAAATCAGGACCAGCCGGGGATTCAAATCGACATCAAGGGCCCACGGGCATCGAAGATGGTCCACTACGACCTGACGGGCAAGCTCCTCGAGGTCACCCAAGGGTGAGCTAGCGCTGTCCGGAACCAAAAGAAGGCAGCGGCGCCAGCCGTCGAAGCTGCGTCACATGCTTGGGTGACAGCTCCTCAAGGCAGCTGACACCAAGCAGTTTCATGGTGCGAATCAACTGAGTGGACAGAATGTCGACGGCCCGGCGCACTCCGGCTTCACCGCCGGCCATCAAGCCATACAGATAGGCCCGGCCGATCAGCGTGCTGCGCGCGCCCAGCGCCACCGCCGCGACGATGTCGGCGCCGGACATGATGC
The DNA here is from genome assembly GCF_049278535.1 of Mycobacterium sp. Classification (GTDB taxonomy): domain Bacteria; phylum Actinomycetota; class Actinomycetes; order Mycobacteriales; family Mycobacteriaceae; genus Mycobacterium. The sequence goes on from NZ_JBAPMI010000086.1 coordinate 4,763, forward strand.
CGGTGTCCACCAGGATTTCGGTGTGGGCACCCAGCTCACGCGCGACGACGGGCAACAAGTGAAAAGGTACCGGCGCCCGATCGAGTTGGCGGCCGCCATGATTGGACAAGACGATGCCGTCGACCCCGAGATCCACCACGGCGCGTGCGTCGTCGAGGGTCTGGATGCCCTTGACGACGAGCTTGCCGGGCCATTGCGACTTGATCCACGCCAGGTCGTCGAAGGTCAGGCTGGGGTCGAACATTGTGTCCAGGTACTGGCCGACGGTTCCCGACCAGCGATCCAGCGACGCGAACGACAGCGGCTCGGTGGTCATCAAGTCGAACCACCAGCGCGGTCGCAGCGCCGCATCGAAAGCTGTACGAAGGGTCAACGCCGTCGGAATGGACATACCGTTGCGGAGATCGCGCAGTCGCGCGCCTGAAACGGGAACATCGACGGTGGCCAGCAGGGTGTCGAAACCGGCCTCGGCGGCCCGGCGCACTAAAGCCATCGAACGGTCCCGATCGCGCCACATGTACAGCTGAAACCACTTGCGGCCCTGCGGAGCAGCGGCCGCGACGTCCTCAATCGACGCCGTCCCCAATGTCGACAGCGAAAACGGGATGCCGGCCGTCGCGGCAACGCGGGCGCCGGCGAGCTCGCCGTCGGTGTGCATCAGCCGGCTGAAGCCGGTCGGCGCGATGGCGAACGGCAACGCCACCGACTGACCGAGCACCTGCCAATCGGTGCGGGCATTGCTGACGTCGCGCAGGATCGTCGGGTGAAATTCGATGTCGCGAAAGGCTTGTCGCGCACGCTGCAGTGAGATCTCGTCCTCGGCCGCGCCGTCGGTGTAATCGAAGGCTGCCCGTGGTGTCCGGCGCTTGGCCAGGCGGCGCAGATCGTCAATGGTCTGTGCGTCATCGAGCCGCCGCTGGGCGCGGTCGAACCGGGGCTTACGGAAGCGGATCAACGGCGCGAGGTCGCGCACCTTCGGCAGTCGCCGTTTGACCACTGTGCCACCGTAGGTCATATGGAATCGGCAAGCGACCCGTTCGACCTGCAGCGTTTCGTCGACGCGCAGGCGCGCGTATATGTGCAGGTCCTCGACGAGCTACGAGCCGGTCGGAAACGCAGCCACTGGATCTGGTTTGTCTTCCCGCAGATCACCGGCCTGGGCAGTAGCCCCACCGCGGCCAAATATGCGATCTCGTCGCTTGACGAGGCGCGGGCCTACCTTCGCCACGAAGTGCTGGGGCCGCGGCTGCACGAATGCACGCAGTTGGTCAACGCCGTGCAGAACCGCTCGATTGGCGCGATCTTCGGGTCGCCCGACGACATGAAGGTGCGGTCATCGATGACGTTGTTCGCCCGCGCGACATCCGACAACGAGGATTTCGTCGAGTTGCTGGCCCGCTACTACGACGGCAACGAGGATCCAATGACCCTGCAGCGCCTGACTTAGGACGGCCGCAAGATCCGCCAGCCGTGCGGCTCGACGGACACCTCATCGACGACTTCTTGTGGTGGCGCCCCGCTGCCCGCGATCACCTCGGCAGGGCCGGAATCCAGCCGCACCTGCAACGGGGTCTCGTCGATGTTGAGCGCGACGACTAATGCCTGATCTCCTTGGCGGGTCTGATACACGTAGTGCCGGTTGTCCAACCGAAGCGCCGAGGTCGACGCGCCGTGCAGCCACGGGTGTCGTCGGCGTAACCCGATGAGGTATTGATGCAACGACCACACGTCACTTCCGCGGGCATCCAGTTGCGCTGGGGGAGAGCCGAATTCGGGCCGTACCGCGTCGTCGCCGCCGAATCGCTCCTCCTTGACGCCGAAGTAACCGAACTCGTCGCCGGCGTAGATGCTGGGGACGCCCCCCACGGTCATCAGGATCACCAGCGCATGAGCCAGGTGTTCGGGACGCTGCAGTTGGCTGGCGATCCGGGTGACGTCGTGATTGCCGATGAAGGTCAGCGGCGCGAAGCTTTCAACGAAACCGGTATGGCGTTGCATTGCGTGATCTAGTTCGAAAAAATTGTCGTCGTTGAGCCCGCTCCAGATTGCCTTCCACAGCTCGTATTGGGTGGCCGAGTCGAATCCGGCCGCACGGACCACCGCGGCGTAGTCGCCGTGGATCAACTCTGCAACGAACCATGCGTCCGGGTGCCGCTGGCGTGCCTTGGGCAGAACCGCAGCCCAGAATTGTTGCGGGACAGCGTAAGCAGCGTCCAGCCGCCAGCCGTCAGCCCCGCGGTCCAACCAATGCGCCATCACGTCGGCGACGTAATCGACGACCTCGGGGTTGTCGTGGTTCAACGTGAACAGGCCGTCATGGCCCTCGAAGGTATGGAATCCGCCCGGCCGCCCACGGAACCAGCGTGCGGCCGCGTCGTCGTCGCGGATGGCCTCGCGGTAACGCGGAAAACCAGCACCGACGTGGTTGAACACCCCGTCGAGCAGCACCCGCAAGCCGCGCCGCCGCGCCTCTGCGATGAGGTAGTCGAAATCGTCGTCGTCACCGAGTCGCGGATCGATCCGGTAATGGTCGCTGGTGTCGTAGCCGTGAGTGGTTGAGGCGAAGATCGGCCCGAGTGCGATTCCCGATGCACCCAGAGCGATGGCGTGGTCGAACCATTCGGGTATGCGTCGCAACCGGTGCTCATCGGGATGCGGTGAAACCGTCGCCGGAAACGCACCCGCGAATCCCAGCGGGTAGACGTGCCACCAGATCGCATGCTCAACCCAGGCGGGTGTGGTCATCGCCGGTACCTGGCTTCGTAGAGCGCCTTCATGTCCTGCTGAAGTTCGGGCGCCGGTCCGTCGACCACCGCCCGGGGGGTGACCACGCTGACCGGCAGCATGGCGACCGGCGGTGCCGGCGCGCGCCACTCGGTGAGCCAGTCGGTTAGTTGAGCGTTCGACGTCGCGTACACGATGCGTCCCAGCCCCGACCACGCATGCGCGGCCGCGCACATCGGACAGTGCTCGCACGACGTGTACACGGTGGCTCGAATACGATGCACCGGAGCTAGATTCGTGACTGCCCACCGAATCAAGCCCACTTCGGCGTGCCGCGTTTGATCGTTGTCAGTGACGCGGTTGTGGTCCTCGTACAAGGTCTGGTCGTCGGCGCAGACAAGCACCGCACCGAAAGGTCCGTGTCCGGCTTCCAGGGCGGTGCGGGCAAGCTCGACGCAGCGCCGTGAGCGTTGCAGATCGGTGTGACTGACGACCATAAGGCCGAAGTCTACGGACGCCAGTTAGCCGGTCGCGGCCAACGTTTGTGCGGTGGTGATCGCCTGCGCGACCCCGGTGACGATGGCCGCCACCTTCAACGCCTCCAGGATCGCTTCGCGCTCGACGCCGGCCTCGCGCAAGGTGTGCTCGTGGGCGGTCACGCAGTGTCCACAGCCGTTGATCGACGACACCGCAAAGGACCACAGCTCAAAGTTGGCCTTGTCCGCACCCGGGTTCCCGATTATGTTCATCCGCAACCCCGGACGGAGGTCGTCGTATTTGCCGTCCAGAAAGCCGCGGCCACGGTAGAACACGTTGTTCATTCCCATGATCGACGCGGCGCCCAGCGCGGCCTGGTAGGCCTCAGCGGACAACTCATCGGCCGCCTCGGCGCCAATCTCTGCCAGCACCTGGGTATTCCGCGTCGCCGCGGCGCTGGCCAGCAACGTGCCCCACAGCTGCTCTTCGTTCAGCACGGTGCTGCGGCTGATCGAACCGAGGTTGAGCTTGAGGTCCTTGGCGTAATCGGGCAGCGCGTCCTTCAGGTTTTCGATGCTCATATGCGTCCCTCCTTCTCATCTCTTCGTCCCCCGCAAGCGGGAGGTGCCCCGACTGCATCGTCGGTGACGCGGCTCATCAGATCCTCCGATCAGGCCGATGCCTTGAGCAGTTCGCCGGCGTCCAGCGTGGGGTCACCCTTGCGCCAGTTGCACGCGCACAGTTCGTCGGACTGCAGGGCGTCGAGCACCCGAAGCACCTCATCCACGTTGCGGCCCACCGAACCGGCGGTCACCGACACGAATTGGATTTCGTTGTTCGGGTCGACGATGAACGTGACGCGGTCGGCCACCCCGTCGGCGTTGAGAGCCCCGGTGGCTTCGACCAATTCACGCTTGAGGTCCGAAAGCATAGGGAACGGCAGCTTTTTCAGGTCCTCGTGCTGGGCGCGCCACTGGAAGTGGACGAACTCGCTATCCACCGAGACGCCGAGCACCTGCGTGTCGCGGTCGATGAACTCGTCGTTCAGCTTGCCGAAGGCGGCAATTTCGGTCGGGCACACGAAGGTGAAGTCTTTCGGCCAGAAGAACACCACCCGCCATTTGCCCTCGAAGTCGCCGCTGGAGATCGTCGTGAAGTAGTCCTCGGGCTGTTGCGCGTCGACCTTGGAGAGGTCGCCACCGATCAACGCCGTCAGCCGGTAGGCCGGGAATTGGTCACCGATAGTCAGCAATGCCATGTCGCTCCTCCACTCAAATTGGATCCAGTCAAGAATTCCGCTGACACCATCCTGCCTGAACCACACTTTGAATAAAAGGTGATCTTTCCCACTATACTGATAAGTATGACCGATAAGAGTTATCAGCCGACGATCGCTGGCCTTCGAGCCTTTGTCGCTGTCGCTGAGAAGCAGCATTTCGGCAGTGCTGCAACAACTCTCGGTGTCAGCCAGTCGACACTCTCACAAGCCCTGTCGGCACTGGAGAGCGGCCTGGGAGTCCAGCTGGTTGAGCGCTCCACCCGACGCGTTTTCCTGACGGAGGAGGGCCGGGCTCTGCTGCCGCAGGCTCAGGCCGTGATCGAGGCCGCTACGGCGTTCGCCGCAGCGGCTGCGGGGTCAGCCGATCCGCTGCGGGGCACCGTCCGGTTGGGTCTGATCCCGACGGTGGCGCCCTACGTCCTGCCCACGCTGCTCGCCGGCCTGGCTGATCGGCTGCCCGGCCTGAGCTTGCGGGTGATCGAAGACCAGACCGAACGGCTGCTGACCGGGCTGCGCGAGGGCTCGATGGACGCGGCGCTGATCGCCTTGCCGGCCGAGGCCAGCGGTATTGCTGAAATCCCGATCTACGACGAAGATTTCGTGCTCGCTCTGCCGCCGGGGCATCCGCTGGCCGGCAAGCGACGCGTGCCGCCGACCGCACTGGCCGAGCTGCCGCTGCTGCTTCTCGACGAGGGCCACTGCCTGCGCGACCAGGCGCTCGACGTCTGCCGCAAGGCGGGTGTGCGCGCCGAACTCGCCAACACCCGGGCGGCCTCGCTGGCCACAGCCGTGCAATGTGTGACCGGCGGGCTGGGCGTGACGTTGATCCCGCAGAGTGCGGTACCCGTCGAATCCGCCCGCAGCCGCTTGCAGCTGGCCTACTTCGCCACACCTCGCCCCGGACGCCGGATTGGGCTGGTGTTCCGGTCGTCCAGCGGGCGCGAAGGGCCGTACCGCCAACTTGCCGGGTTGATCGGCGAACTGCTCGCGGAAGACCAGCAAGTACGGCCGGTGCGGTAGCGACAGGCACCCCACCACACAGTCCGATGTGAACGTGTTCTAGTTTCGCCTCATGCTGGACTTCACGCTGGAGAACATCAGCTCCGAGGAGGTCGAACGGCTGCGGGCGGTCTACGGGCCGTTGGCCGAGTCCGTCCGGCAGTTGATCGACGCGACGGTCAGAACCGAGATGGACGCCGATGCGGTCGCAGCGGCCAAGGCCGAGATCGACTCGGCCACCCGGCGTTTGCGTCAAAGGCAGACCGACGGGAGCTTCGGTGTGCGTTATCTCGCCAGCGGCGAGCGGATGGCCTGGGGCAACGCGGTGATCGGACTGCGCAATCCGATCGCGCCGCCAGTCGACATCCGTCGCGACGCGCCCGGCACATCGGTGTGCGATTTCCATTTGGGCGCCGCCTATGAGGGGCCGCCCGGCCATGTGCACGGCGGTGTGGCCGCACTGGTGCTCGATCATCTGCTGGGCGAAGCCGCAAGCGACGGCATCAATCCACGTCTGACCGGGACAATCAGCTTCCGCTACGTGCGGGCGACCCGGCTGGGCCGGTTGCACGCCGAGGCCTCCATCACCCACACCGACGGAGTGAAGACGTACGCGGTCGGCCATCTCGCCGACGATGAGGGAATTACCGTCGAGGCCGAAGGCGTATTCATCCAACCGCGCTGGGCGCGGGATCGCGCGGAATAGGTTTCGGTTATGGAAAAGGTAGTGGCGGTACTCCTGGCGGCCGATCGTGACGAAGATTGGTGCGAGCGGCAGCGAGGGTCCGTCGGTCAGGCGATCCTCGCGCTGGGTGTTGCCGGGCTGACCGTCAATGTCCGCGACGCAGCGGTGAGTCATTCCATGATGACGCTGACCACCCTCGACCCGCCCGCTGCGGCCGTGGTGAGCATGTGGACCCAACAGTGCTACGGGGACCAGGTTGCCGAGGCCCTGCGACTGCTGGCGGCTGAGTGCGATCACCTTGCAGCCTATCTGGTCACCGAGTCTGTTCCATTGCCGGCGCCGCTCGAACTGGGCAGTCGTACAACAGGTTTAGCGAATGTCGCGCTGCTACGCCGACCGGCCGAACTAGACCCGGCGACCTGGCGGCAGCGCTGGCAGCACGACCACACGCCAGTGGCGATCGAAACTCAGTCCACCTTCGGTTACACCCAGAATGCGGTGGTGCGTGCACTGACACCGGACGCGCCCCAGCTGGCGGGCATCGTCGAAGAGCTGTTTCCGGCCGAGGCGATTACCGATCTGAAAGCGTTCTTCGGCGCGGCCGACGACGCCGACCTGCAGCAAAGGCTGGCCAGAATGGTAGCCAGCACAACGGCTTTCGGAGCCAACGAGAACATCGACACCGTGCCGACCAGTCGCTACGTGCTGAAGACACCCTTCCAGAGTTGAGGAGCCACTGGTGATACTCCAGGTCGACGACCAGAACCGGGTACGCACGCTTACCCTGAACCGGCCCGATGCGCTCAACGCGTTCAATGAGGCGCTCTACGAAACCACCGCCGAGGCACTGCGGCTGGCCGCCGAAGACCCCGACGTTGCCGTCGTGCTGTTGACCGGGGCCGGACGCGCATTCAGCGCCGGTAACGACCTCAAGGAGATGCAGGCGCGCATCACCGACCCCGAAATGGCCAATCAGGGCTCGCATTTCACCACGATGATCGATGCGCTGACCCGGTTTCCCAAACCCTTGATCTGCGCGGTGAATGGCGTAGGCGTCGGGATCGGCACCACCATCCTGGGATACGCCGATCTGGTATTCATGTCCGCGACGGCCCGGCTGAAGTGCCCATTTACCAGCTTGGGCGTCGCACCGGAGGCGGCATCGTCGTATCTGCTGCCACAGTTGATCGGTCGGCAGAACGCTGCCTGGTTGTTGTTGTCCTCGGAATGGGTGGACGCACACGAGGCGCTGGCGATGGGCATGGCCTGGAAGGTGTGCCAACCCGGGGAGCTGCTCGCCGAGGCCCGCCGGTACGCCGAAATCCTTGCCGCCCGGCCAATTCCGAGCCTGATCGCCGTCAAACAATCCATCGTCGAACCCACGCGTCCCGAGATTGCGGCCGCGACTGAACGCGAAAATGCACATTTCGCAAAGCTTTTGGGCGGTCAGGCCAACGCGGCGGCGCTGGCGGACTTCACCGCCAAGCGGGGCAACTGATCGTTAGGAACCGGTGGGCTGCAACCGGGCGGACGCCTCGATGATGGCCCGCAGTGTGCGCCGGCACCGTCCGCAGTCAAGGCCTGCTCCGCATGCCGCCGCGACCTCTTTAGAGGTCGAGGCCCCACCGGCGACCGCGTCGGACACGGTCTGGCTGGTGACCCCTTCACATAGGCACACGTACATCAGCGAGCCCCGGAGATCTGGTGCTCCGCGCAGAACACAGTCCGAACAGCCGACATGTAGGCAAGTCTAACCTAACTCGCTTCGCGAAGGCTATCCTTACTTAGGATAGCCTCTGACCAGCACTTTTCCTGAAATTGATGGCCCCACGCCGCCCAAATCAGCACCCCGACGGTCGCCGACTGGACTAAGTTTGTTCTCGGCAGGCGGTGGCGTTCCAGCCCAACCTCACCGTCGATCGCCGCGAGTCGACAACCATGCCAGGGGAGAACGAGGAGCGATCATGCAAGGTGATCCTGATGTTTTGCGCCTTCTGAACGAACAATTGACCAGCGAACTCACCGCGATCAATCAGTATTTTCTGCACTCCAAGATGCAAGAGAACTGGGGCTTCACCGAACTGGCCGGCCACACCCGCGCCGAATCGTTCGACGAGATGCGGCACGCCGAGGCGATCACCGACCGCATCCTGCTGCTGGACGGCCTGCCGAACTACCAACGCCTGTTCTCATTACGCATCGGCCAGACGCTGCGCGAACAGTTCGAAGCCGACCTGGCGATCGAATACGACGTGCTGAACCGGCTCAAGCCCGGCATCATCATGTGCCGTGAAAAGCAGGACTCGACCAGCGCCACCTTGTTGGAAGGCATTGTGGCCGACGAGGAAAACCACGTCGACTACCTAGAGACGCAGCTGCAGTTGATGGACAAGCTCGGCGAAGAGCTGTACTCGGCCCAGTGTGTCTCGCGTCCGCCGACGACGGGTCAAGCCGGCGACTGAGAGGGTATAGCTGCTGCGTATGACGAGAGCGCAGACAACGGCCACGCCGGACCCCGACACCAGCGGCGCATTGGTCAGCCCGCAACGCCGAAATTTCGTCTTCCTGGCGATCGTGCTGGGAATGCTGCTCGCGGCGCTGGATCAAACCATCGTCGCCACCGCACTCCCCACGATCGTCGCGGATCTTGGTGGGGCAGGCCATCAGTCGTGGGTCGTCACCAGCTATCTGCTCGCCTCGACGATCATCACCGCTCTGGTCGGCAGGCTCGGTGACCTGTTCGGCCGCAAGGCCGTGTTCCAGGCGGCGGTGATTTTTTTCGTCCTCGGGTCGGTGCTGTGCGGACTGTCGCAGTCGATGGTCATGCTGGTGGCCGCGCGCGCGCTGCAGGGCATCGGCGGCGGCGCGATCACCGTGACGGCCACCGCGCTGATCGGCGAAGTCATTCCGCTACGGGATCGCGGCCGTTATCAAGGCGCGCTTGGCGCGGTATTTGGAGTGACCACGGTAATCGGCCCGCTGTTGGGTGGATACTTCACCGACCACCTGACCTGGCGATGGGCATTCTGGATCAACGTTCCGGTGTCGGTCGTCGTCTTTTTTGTTGCGGCTGCGGCGATCCCGTCACTGGTTGCCCGGGCGAAGCCGGTCATCGACTACGCCGGCATCCTGTTCGTCGGCCTGGGCGCGACCGGTCTGACCCTGGCCACCAGCTGGGGTGGCACTACCTATCCGTGGTCCTCGCCAATCATCATCGGCCTGTTCGCGGCGTCCGCCGCTTCGCTGGGGGTCTTCGTCTGGGTCGAAAACCGATCGTCTGGACCGGAATTCGCACCGATCCTGCCGACCCGGCTGTTCGCCAACCCGGTCTTCACGGTCTGCTGCGTGCTGTCGTTCGTGGTCGGGTTCGCGATGCTGGGTGCGCTGACCTTCCTTCCGACCTACATGCAGTTCGTCAATGGTGTCTCGGCGACCACCTCCGGTCTGCGCACCCTGCCGATGGTCGCGGGGATGCTCTCGACGTCGATGGGCAGCGGTGTCCTGGTCGGCCGCACCGGCCGGTACAAGATCTTCCCGATCGCCGGAACAGCGTTGATGGCGCTCGCTTTTCTGCTGATGTCCCGGATGGACCCCGCCACATCGGCCCTGCTGCAATCGGTTTACCTGTTCCTCCTGGGCGCCGGTATCGGATCGTGCATGCAGGTGCTGGTCCTGATCGTGCAGAACACGTCGAGGTTCGAAGACCTCGGGGTCGCGACGTCGGGGGTGACGTTTTTCCGCACGATCGGCAGCTCGTTCGGTGCGGCCATCTTCGGCTCGCTGTTCACGAACTTCCTGCATAGCCGCATCGGTCCGGCGTTGGCGGCGAGCGGCGCGTCCCCGGCCGCGGCGAATTCGCCGGAGGCACTGCACCGATTGCCGCACGAGGTTGCCGCACCGATCGTCGGCGCCTACGCCGCGTCGCTGACCCAGGTGTTCCTGTGGGCAGTGCCGGTCGCGCTGGTCGGATTCACGCTGGCGCTGTTTCTGCGTGAGGTCCCGCTGCGGGACATCGGCAACAACGCCGCCGACATGGGCGACGGGTTCGCGATGCCGACCACGCAGACACCGGAGGACATGCTGGAAACGGCGATCGGGCGCCTGATGCGTGGCGAACCGGGTGTGCGGCTGCGCAGCATCGCCATGCGACCCGACTGCCGGCTCGACGTCGCCGAGTTGTGGGCGCTACTGCGCATCAACCGCTATCAGCGGGCACTGGGTATCGCCCGGATCACCGATATCGCAGAACAGTTCGGGATTCCGTACGAAGTCCTCGAACCCACCTTCGATCGCCTGGTCCGCGACGGTTACGCGCAACGCGACGTCGACCAGTACTGGCTCACCCCGGCCGGTGCCCGCGAAGTCGACTTCGTCTCGTCACTGCTGCAGGGGTGGGTCATCGACAAGCTCACCCGCTCACCGAACTTCCAGGGCCGACCGGACCGAGCTCAGATCGAGGCCGCGCTGAACCGGATCACCCATCGGATCGTCGCGCAGCCGGATTGGGATGAGCCGTCCGAGCTTGCTACACAACGGCTTCAACTGGGCCCTTCGGGCGTACCATCTCGCCATGAGCCGAATCGGAACATTCCCAGATAACGACCTCGCCGGTTGGATCCTGAAGTCACCGGAACTCGGCGGTGCGATCGGGGCATTCAGCGACGCGGTCTACAACCGGAGCCGGTTGCCGATGCGAACGCGGGAACTC
>NZ_JBAPMI010000087.1:0-45183 GCF_049278535.1 Mycobacterium sp.
GAGGCAGGCTGCCGCGCAGGCCGCCGCCGACGCCATCGCCCGGCTCACCGAGCAGGTGCGCGAAGCCGAGCTGATCGCCGCCGCAGCGAGTGCTACCAGCACCGCGTCGAGCGCCGCCCACACCGAGCGGCTTCGGTTGTGCACCGAAAACGACTCGCGCACGGCTATAGTCGCGGCACTGGAAGACGAGGCCCGCGAGGCCGCCGAAGCACAGGCGCTCGCGCGCGACGTCACTGTCGAGGCCGACGCCGCCGTCGAGCGGGCCGATGAACTTCTGGTCGCCGCCCAGCAGCGCGCCGACACCGCGCGCCGTCAAGTCGACGACCTGGTTCGCCGCGACGAGACGCAGCGCCTGACGACCAAGATCACGAAAATCGATGCCGCGCTCAGCGAGCGGGACGAGGTCACGAAAGAGCTGTCGACGATCACCGTGACCGACGACCTGCTCCGGCAGATCGAACAGGCCGCGGTGGCCGTCGAGCGGACGGAAAGCCAACTCGCATTGGTTTCGGCGACAGTCGAATTCGTCGCCGTCGCCGACATCGAGCTGGTTGTCGGCGATCAGCGGGTGTCGCTACCTGCCGGCGAACGCTGGTCGACCGTCGCGAACGCCGAGACCGAGATAGCGATTCCGGGCATTGCGACCGCCCGCGTCACGCCTGGCGCGTCAGCACTCGATATCCAGGAGCAATACGCTGCGGCGCAACAGAAGTTGGCCGTCGCGCTGGCGCTCGCACAGGTCGCGGACCTCGCTGCGGCACGGCACGCCGAGCGGCGGCGCCGCGAACTCGAGAGTTGTCGCGATCAGCTCACCGCGACGCTGACCGGGCTGTGCGGCGACGATGATGTCGAGCAACTGCGCGCCCGGCTTGTGGAATTGCAAGCATTGCCAACATTTCCCGACGACGCCACGGTCGACGGCGGCGCCGCGCGCGCCGAACTCCTCGAAGCGGTCGCGGCCCGCGCGCAGGCCGGTGTGGACTGCGAAACCCACCGCAAAGTTGCGGCGCTGGCGATGAAGAAACTCACCGAGGTATCCACGCGGGCAACGCGGGTGCACGACAAGCTGGCGGCCCAGCGAACCGAGCTGGTCACCGTCACCAGCCGGCTGGCCGAACAACGCGCCGTGGTGCCCGACGAACGACTGGCAGCGGACGTCGACGCCGACACGACCGCGGCGCACACCGCTGCAAGCCGCGTCGCCGAACTGTCCGAGCAGTTGGCCGCCGCGGCTCCCGATGCGGTCGCCGCGGAGCGCACCGATGCCATCGCGGCCGCCGCGGCACTGCGTGAGCGCCACGACAAAATCGCGCGCACCCTGCATGAGATCGCCGCGCAGCTCACGGTATTCGGCACCGAAGGCCGCAAGGGCAAGCTCGACGCCGCGGAGATTCAGCGCGAACACGCCAGGAACGAGCACGATCGGGTCGGTCGCCGGGCCAGGGCCGTGCAGTTGCTCCGCGACGTGATGGTGCGTCACCGCGACACCACCCGCCTGCGCTATGTGGAGCCGTTCCGCGCCGAACTGCAGCGGCTCGGCCGCCCGGTTTTCGGCCCGAGTTTCGAAGTCGACGTCGACAGCGACCTGTGCATCCGCAACCGCACCTTGGACGGTTGCACCGTCCCCTATGAATCATTGTCGGGCGGGGCCAAGGAACAACTCGGCATCTTGGCGCGACTGGCCGGCGCGGCCCTGGTTGCGAAGGAGGACGCCGTCCCGATCATGATCGATGATGCGCTCGGCTTCACCGATCCGCAGCGGTTGGTGAAGATGGCGACGGTGTTCGACACGCTGGGCGAACGCGGCCAGGTGATCGTATTGACCTGTACGCCAGGTCGATACGACGGCATCAAGGATGCGCAGCGGATCGAACTGTGCGCCTGAGGGTTCGCTAGGTACACACCTCGCGTCGGCTATTTCACCGTCGCGCGTCGACGTGGGCCGGGATCGGCCCCTTCGCGACAGTGGTGCACGGCGACTCGAGCGGAAAGTCCTTGTCCGTCGAACGGATCCGGATAGACCGAACGACGGTGGCGAGCGCGAGGGTCGTCACCAACATCGCGAAGTGTTCACCGATGCACGAACGTGGCCCGGCGGCGAACGGGATGAACTGCCAGCGGTCGCGGTTCGTGGAGTTCTCCGGGCTGAACCGATCGGGGTCGAAGACCAGCGGGCGTTCCCACAAGGCCGGATCCCGGTGCAGGGCATTGATCCCGACGGCCACAATGGTGCCCGCTTCCACTCGGTAGCCGTCTACCGCGATGTCGCACAGCGCCAACCGGCCGACCCCCGCGGCCGGCGGGCACAGTCGCAACGACTCGTTGAGCACCTGGGCGGTGTATGCGAGCCGGGGGACATCGTCGGGTGTCAGTTCTCTATCGCCGATCTCGGCGACCTCGGCGGCGATCCGGTTCTGGATGTCGGGATGGTGCCCCAGTTCCCACAAGGCGTAGGTCAGCATCGTCGCCGTTGTGTCGTGGCCGGACAGCATGAAGATCAGCAGCTCGTTGCAGATGTCGTCGTCGGAGAGCGGCCGGGCGGTGTCTGGGTCAGTGGCCGCGATCAACGCTTGAACCAGCGGTGCATCGCGGGTCGGATCTGCGCGGCACGCCTGCAGGATGTCCATGGTGACCTGGCGCATCGCCGCCACCGCGGCGCGAGCGCGACGGCGTGACGGCGTCGGGAGCCACCGGGGCGCCCGTATCGGCCGTAACGCACGATCGGTCGCGTAGGCCGATGCGACGTGCATGTTCTGTGCGATCTGGCTACCGAATTCGTTGACGTCGACACCGAGAATCGAGCGGCCGAGCGACCGCATGGCGAGTCGGCGGCACTCAGCATCGAGGTCGACGTCACCTACCTCGCGCCAGTGATCGGCGAACGTTTGCGCCGCCTGCGTCATGTGTTTGCCGAAGCCGTCGACGTTTTGTTTGGTGAATACCGGTTGTAGTGCGCGTCGGCGCGGAGCCCATTCTCGGTTGGGCAGGACAAACAGGTTGTCGCCCGCCACGTTCCGCACTTCCTGGTGGATCTGGCATCGCTCGGTGAGTCCGTCCGTGCGACCCAACACATCGCGCACCCCGTTGGGCGAGGTGACCAACACGAGGGCCGGGGCAACGAACCTTGGCAGCGGTACGAAGCGGGTCACCGGTCCGCCTGCTTTGCTCAGCAGTGGTAGTCCGGTGTGCAAGACTCGCGCCGCCGACAGCACCTGTCGAATGGGCAGCGGATTTTTCGGCGCGAGCGGAAGCGCGGCAACGTCGAGTCGGCCGATCGTCGCGGTCATGGCATCAAGAATTATGCACGTGTCTAGCGGATTGCAAGACTTTGCGCGTATTCCTGCCGCCAGATCCGGGTCCACGCTGCTACCTCAGCGCATGAAGCCGATCGCGGTGTAATCCAGGTCGGCCAGCCCGGCCGCGCCGAAGTTGGCCAGCGAGCTGTTGACCGCTAGGTTGCCGGGGGACTGGATCAGCGGCAGGCTGAATCCCTCGGCCCAGATCAGCTTGTCGACCTCGTTGGCCCGTGTCCGTGCTTTGGCCGGGTCCAGCTCTTGGAGCGTCTGCTCGATCTTGGCGTCGATGTCGGGGCCGCCGATCTTGCCGAAGTTGCTCTCCCCGGTGGACGCGTAGATCTGGGTGAGCGCCGATAGCGGGAAAGCGTCTCCCATCCAACCGAATTGGGCGATGTCGAACGCCCCGACGTTGATGTAGTTGGTGAAGAAGCCGCTGCCGGCCTTGGCCATCAGTTCGAGTTTGACACCGATTTGGGCGAGGCTGTGCTGCGCGATCAGACCGAACTGCCGACTGGTCTGCGCGTCGTAGAACAGGTCGCGCACCACCAACTGCTGGCCGTCACGTTCACGGAACCGCCCGTGGAGTTTCCAGCCAAGCGCATCGAGGTCGCGTTTGGCCTTCTCCGGGTTGTAGGCGACGACGCCGCTGTTGTCTTCGTAGCCCTGCTGGCCCTCGACGTAGATGTGGTTGTTCAGCGCCGCCGGGTGGCTGCTGAGCCCGTGCTGGGTAACGGCGGCGATGCTCTGCCGGTCGATGCCCTCGGCGACGGCGCGGCGCAACGCCGGGTCGGACAGGATCGAGCCCTTCGCGCCGTTGAAGGTGAAGTGATACCAGCTGGGAGTCGGCGCGCGCCGGATCGAGATACCTTCGGTCCGCCGAGCGATCGTCATCTGGTCCAGGCCGGCCACGCCGGTCGCGTCGATGGCCTTGTTCTGCAACGCCGGCAGGCGTGCGGCATCGTCGAGCACCAGGAACGTCATGCGATCCAGCCGTGGCCGCTCACCCCACCATTTGGGGTTGCGGGTCAACACAATTCGCTGCTTAGTCCGATCCAGCGCCGAGACGACGAATGGCCCGGCCGACGGTCCGGGACCGGAAAGCTGTGCGGTGTTGAACGCCTCGGGAGTTGCGGTCATGCGCTTTGGAAGAAGCATGGTGTTGCCGGCGAACATGCCGCGCCACTCGGCATACGGCTTGGCGAAGGTAACCACCGCCTGGCGGTCGTCGACGCCTTGAGTCACCGACTTGACCCGCTCGCTGCCGTTGGTGCCGGCGATCGCGAAGTTTTTGTCAGCCCCGCTGGTGGCATGGACCTGGCTGGCGATGTCCTCCCAGTTGAGCGGTGTGCCGTCCGACCAGATTGCTTTCGGGTTAATGGTGTAGGTGACGACCTGCGGGTTGGTCCCGGTGAGTTCGACGCTGCTGAAGTAGTCGGTGTCGACGGTGGTGGAGCCATCGGGCCCGATGACGAACGCACGCGGCATGGTGGCTTTCAGCATCGCGCCGACATCGGCGGAGTTGCCGTCGATGTGCAAGGTATTGAAGTTGGACGGGAATTCGGTCAGCGCTAGCCGCAGGTCGCCACCGTCGCGCAGCGTCGCGGGGTTCTGCGGGTTGATATCGCTGGTGGCGCCGACGGCGGTGGCAGGACCGGC
The DNA here is from genome assembly GCF_049278535.1 of Mycobacterium sp. Taxonomy (GTDB): domain Bacteria; phylum Actinomycetota; class Actinomycetes; order Mycobacteriales; family Mycobacteriaceae; genus Mycobacterium. The sequence goes on from NZ_JBAPMI010000087.1 coordinate 4,953, forward strand.
CGGCACATAGTCGGCGCCCGACGAACAACCGCCTGCGATCAGGCTCACGGCGAGCGCGATCGCCGGCACTAAACGCTTAGCCACGAGCCGAATCCGGTTGCGGCACCGCGGCCAGCAAGCGCCGCGTGTATTCGTGTTGTGGCCGGTCGAAGATGTCGTCGCTGTCGCCCTGCTCCACGATGACACCGCGCAGCATCACCGCGACCTGGTGCGCGAGATGCTTGACCACCGAAAGATTATGCGAGACGAACAGATACGACAGGCCGAGCTCTTGCTGCAGGTCGAGCAGCAGGTTGATGATGCCGGCCTGGATCGAGACGTCGAGCGCGGAGACGGGTTCGTCGAGCGCCAGGATCTTGGGCCGCAGCGCCAACGCGCGCGCGATCCCGATGCGCTGCTTCTGCCCGCCGGAGAATTCCGCCGGGTAGCGGCTGGCATCGGCGTGCGGCAGCCCGACCGTGTCGAGCAGCTCGGCGACCCGCTTGCTGGTATCGGCCTTGCTGAATCCGTTGGCGTGCAACGGCTCCGCCAGCAATTCGAATACCGGCAGCCGCGGATCCAGTGACGCCGCCGGATCCTGAAAGATGACCTGAATGTCGCGCCGCATCGCCCGGCGACTCGAGCTGCTCAGCGTGGCGACGTCGGCCCCCAGCACATCGATCGAACCCGATTGCGGTGCAACCAACTCGAGAATCTCGTGCAGCGTCGTCGACTTCCCCGAGCCCGACTCGCCGACGATGGCCAGCGTGCGCCCCTGCCGCAGTTCGAAGCTGACGCCGTCGACCGCGCGGACCTCGCCGATATTTCGGCGAAACAACACGCCTTTGGTCAGCGGATACGTTCTGACCAGATCGCGGACCCGCACCACGACAGATGGTTCGCCGGGCGCGACGGCGTCGGCCTCGGTGCTGACTCCGTAGATCTCGGGAGCAGTACGGCCGACAACGTGTTCGGTGCGGATGCAGGCCGCCCCGTGCTCGGGAGCCACCGTTAACAGCTCGGGCTCCGCGGCGCGACACTCGTCGACGACCAGCGGACATCGAGGCGCGAATGGGCATCCCGGTTCAAGGGCCGACAGCGACGGGGGAGCGCCCGGGATCGGCACCAGCCGGGTTCCCTGTGGGGCGTCCAGCCGCGGTACCGAACCCAATAACCCTACGGTGTAAGGCATCCGGCGATCGCGGTAGACATCTCCGACGGCGGCCGACTCGACGATCTTGCCGGCATACATCACCAGTGCGCGGTCGGCGAATTCGCCGACCACCCCCAGATCGTGCGTGATGATGAGCACCCCGGCCCCGGTGACGTCCCGAGCGGTCTTGAGCACCTCGAGAATCTGCGCCTGCACGGTGACGTCGAGTGCGGTTGTGGGCTCGTCGCAGATCATCAGGTCGGGGTCGTTGGCGATCGCAATCGCGATGACGACGCGCTGGCGCTCGCCGCCGGAGAGTTCGTGCGGAAAGGCGCGTGCGCGCCGATCGGGCTGGGCTATGCCGACCAGTTCGAGCAATTCGACCGCGCGCCGGCGGGCCGCCTTCCTTCCGGTGCCCGGCTGGTGCACCTCAATGGCCTCCGCGATCTGATCGCCGACGGTGTACACCGGCGTCAGCGCCGACATCGGGTCCTGAAACACCGTGCCGATCGTGTTGCCGCGAAACCGTGACATCGCCTCGTCGGGGAGTCCGACCAGCTCGTTTCCCTGCAGCCGAACCGATCCGCGAACATCGGCGTACTCGGGAAGCAGGCCCACCACCGCCATCGCCGCGGTCGACTTGCCCGAGCCGGATTCGCCGACGATCGCGACGACCTCGCCGGAATCGACATGAAAGCCGATGCCGCGCACCGCTTTCAGTGGGGCACCGTCGGTTGGGAAGGTGACGGCCAAGTTGGTGACGTCCAGTAGCCGGCTCACCGGCGGCCTCCTCGCAACGCGCCGCTGGCTGGATCAAGCGCGTCGCGCAGACCGTCGCCGGTCAAATTGGCGCACACCAGGATCAACACCAGGACGCCCGCGGGGAACAGGAACACCCATGGGAAGCTGGTCGCAGACTGGGTGCCGTCGGCGATCAGTGTCCCCAGCGACACATCGGGAGGCTGGATACCGAAACCGAGGAAGCTCAGACCGGTCTCGGCCAAGATGGCCACGGCGACGTTCAGCGCGCTGTCGATGATCAGGATCGACGCCACATTTGGAACCACGTGATGGGTGATGATCCGCCGGCTGGAGACGCCCATGTACCTTGCGGCGCGGATGAATTCGCGTTCGCGCAGGCTCATCGTCATGCCGCGGACCATCCGCGAGCTGACCATCCAGCCGAATCCCGACAGCAGCAGCACCAGCACGATGACGTTGCCGGAGCTCTTGGTGCGCGGGGTCAGGATCATGATCAGCAGAAAGGCCGGCACCACAAGCATGAGGTCGACCAACCACATCAGCGCCCGGTCGCGCCAACCACCGAAGTAGCCCGAGATCGACCCGACGGTGGCCGCGATGCCGGTGGAGATGAGGGCCACGCACACCGCGATCAGCATCGACTTCTGCATGCCGCGCAAGGTCTGGGCCAGCAGATCCTGGCCAAGTGCGTTGGTACCCAACCAGTGTCGGGTGTCGGGCGGCTGGAGGAGTGCGTTGAAGTCGAGATCGGAGTAGGAGTAGGGCAGAAACGACGGCGCCGTGTAGCAGCCGATGAACAGCACCAGCAGCACGATCAGCGACGCCACCGCCGACGGGCGGCGCAGAAAACGACGCAACACCAACGTGCGTCGCGAGGCGAATTCCGGTGTCTCCAAGCCTGATTTGGCGTGCAGGGCGGCAGCGTCGGTCATGACACCCGAACCCGGGGATCAAGCGCGGCGTAAATGAAATCGGAGAGCAGACCCGCCAGCAACACCACCGCGCCGGCGAACACCGTGATCGCGGCGACGATGTTGGTGTCCTGGGTCGCCACGCCCTGCACCATCCACTCACCCATGCCGTGCCAGCCGAAGATCTTCTCGACGAACACCGCGCCGGTGACCAGACCGGCCACGCCGTAGGCGAACAGGGTGGCCAGCGGTATCAGTGCCGTGCGCAGACCGTGCTTGATCAGAGCGCGGCGGCGGCTCAGGCCTTTGGCGCGTGCGGTGCGGATGAAATCCTGGCCGAGTACGTCGAGCATCGCGTTGCGCTGATAGCGACTGAACCCTGCAGCGGTGCCCAGCGTCAGCGTGAGCGTGGGTAATACCAAGTGCTGCAAGCGATCCACGAATTGTGGCCACGCTCCGTCGATCAACGCCGGCGACGTTTCTCCGGTGTATTGGAACAGTTGTGTACCCAGTGCCCAGTTCACCCGCAGGGCCCCGAGGATCAGCAGGTTGGCGATCACGAACGTCGGGGCGGACAGCACCAGCAGCGACAGCATCGTGATGACGCGATCGCTCAGCCGGTACTGGCGGATCGCCCCCCAGGCGCCGAGCACGACCCCGATGATGGTGCCCGCCACCGAACCGATGACCAGCAGTCGAAGGCTGACGCCGATGCGGCGCCACAACTCGCCCGACACGGGCTGGCCGGTCACGGTGGCGCCGAAATCACCGCGCACCGCGTGTGCGGCCCAGCCCGCGTAACGCAACGGGACGGGCTTGTTCAGGCCGAGCTGAGCGGCCTTGGCATCGATCACCGCCTGCGGCGGACGCGGGCTGCGCTGCATCAGGCTTTCCAGCGGTGAGAACGCCACCGAGGTAAGGCAGAAGGTCAGAAACGACGCCAACGCCAACAGCACGACGTAATTCAACATGCGACGTGCGAGGAAGCGGGTCATGGCTACTGCCTTCGCCGCTGTCGCATTCGCACAGACTAAGAGACGCATCATCGATCAGCGTGAGCAACTGCACTGCGTATTGGGATCGGGTTGAGCCGGACCGGTGAAGTAATGGCCGTCAACTCGTAAAATTGTTGGCCGAACTGCTGGATTCAGCGATCGGACGAGGAGACGGCTGTGACGGTCACCGATGACTACTTAGCCAAAAATGCCGAATATGCCAAGTCCTTCGAAGGTCCATTGCCGCTGCCGCCGAGCAAGCATGTCGCGGTGCTGGCGTGCATGGATGCCCGACTCGACGTGCACAGCCTGCTCGGCATCAAAGAGGGCGAGGCGCATGTCATCCGCAACGCCGGCGGGGTGGTCACCGACGATGCGATCCGGTCGCTCGCGATCAGCCAGCGATTGCTGGGAACCACCGAGATCATCCTGATTCACCACACCGACTGCGGGATGTTGACCTTCACCGACGACGACTTCAAGCGTGCGATCCAGGACGAGACCGGGGTCAAGCCGCCGTGGTCGGCCGAAGCCTTCCCCGACCTCGCCGAAGATGTCCGGCAGTCGTTGCACCGCATCAAGCACAGCCCGTTCGTCACCAAGCACTCGTCGGCGCGTGGATTCATCTTCGACGTCGCGACCGGCAAGCTCACCGAGGTCACCGGCTAGCGATCGAGCCCGCCCCATCAGACCCAACAGTCTCTTCAATCGCTGAGCCAGGGACTGCTGTCTCCCGCGTTTCGACACCACCGGCGATATCACTCTCGAGGAGCGAGCTTGTCGCTCGAAGGCGGGCACATCGATCGCCAGCGAGGCCGGGGGATTGCAGGGGCAGAAGTGGTTGACAGAGCCACCCTCGGCTGGTTTCATACTGGGTATTGCTCATAATCTTGACCAAAACTACCAACTTTACCGAGAATCGGGGGCTGATGACCAGCCAAGAGGCAACCGCCGGCCCGGCAGCGGGGCAGTACGAATTGAGTCATCTGCGCTCTCTGGAGGCCGAGGCGATCCACATCATCCGCGAGGTGGCCGCCGAGTTCGAGCGTCCGGTGCTGCTGTTCTCGGGCGGCAAGGACTCGATCGTGATGCTGCATCTGGCGCTGAAGGCCTTCCGCCCCGGCCGCCTGCCGTTCCCGGTGATGCACGTCGATACCGGTCATAACTTCGACGAGGTCATCGCCACCCGCGACGAGTTGGTGGCCGAGACCGGCGTCCGGTTGGTGATCGCCAAGGTGCAAGACGACATCGACGCGGGCCGGGTGGTCGAAACCATCCCGTCGCGCAACCCGCTTCAAACCGTGACGCTGCTGCGCGCGATCGGGGAGAACAAGTTCGACGCCGCATTCGGCGGAGCCCGCCGTGACGAGGAGAAGGCACGAGCCAAAGAGCGGGTGTTCAGCTTCCGTGACGAGTTCGGTCAATGGGACCCGAAGGCACAGCGGCCCGAACTGTGGAACATCTACAACGGCCGGCACAACAAGGGCGAGCACATCCGCGTGTTCCCGCTTTCCAACTGGACCGAATTCGACATCTGGTCTTACATCGGCGCGGAGAAGATCAAGCTGCCGTCGATCTACTACGCCCACCAGCGCGAAGTTTTCGAGCGCGACGGAATGCTGCTGGCGGTCCACCGCCACCTGCAGCCGCGGGCTGACGAGAAGGTGGTCGAGAAGACCGTCCGGTTCCGCACCGTCGGCGACGTCACCTGCACGGGCTGTGTCGAATCCGACGCTTCCACCGTGGCCGAGGTCGTCGCCGAGACGGCGGTGTCACGGCTGACCGAGCGAGGTGCCACCAGAGCTGACGACCGGATCTCCGAAGCCGGGATGGAAGACCGCAAGAGGCAGGGGTATTTCTGATGGGTGCATCCACCACGCTGCTGCGCATCGCGACGGCCGGTTCGGTCGACGATGGCAAGTCCACTCTGATCGGGCGGCTGCTCTACGACTCCAAGGCCGTCATGGACGATCAGTGGGCCTCGGTCGAGCGGACCTCCAAAGATCGCGGCCACGAGTACACCGACCTGTCACTGGTCACCGACGGGCTGCGCGCCGAGCGGGAACAAGGCATCACGATCGACGTCGCCTACCGCTACTTCGCCACTCCCAAGCGCAAATTCATCATTGCCGACACCCCCGGTCACATTCAGTACACCCGCAACATGGTGACCGGCGCATCCACCGCCCAACTGGCCATCGTGCTCGTCGACGCCCGCCACGGTCTGCTGGAGCAGTCCCGTCGGCACACCTTCCTGGCGTCGCTGTTGGGCATCGAGCACATCGTGCTCGCGGTCAACAAGATGGACCTGATCGATTGGGACAAAGAAGCTTTCGAGGCGATCCGCGACGAGTTCTACGCCTTCGCCACCCGCCTGGACGTCCAAGACGTCCTCACCATCCCGATGTCGGCGCTACACGGCGACAACGTCGTCACCAAGTCCGAGCACACCCCGTGGTACGAGGGCCCGACGCTGCTGTCACACCTCGAAGAGGTCTACATCGCGGCCGACCGCAACCTCGTCGACGTCCGGTTTCCGGTGCAGTACGTCATCCGTCCGCAGACCCGCGATCACCAAGACCACCGCAGCTACGCGGGCACCGTCGCCAGCGGTGTGATGCGTCCCGGCGATGACGTCGTCGTGTTGCCGACCGGCAAGCCCAGCAGCATCACCGCGATCGAGGGCCCGAACGGGCCGGTGGACGAGGCATTTCCACCGATGGCCGTCTCGGTGAGCCTTGCCGACGACATCGACATCTCGCGCGGTGACATGATCGCCCGGCCGGCAAATGCGCCCAGGGTCACTCAGGACTTCGATGCGACGGTCTGCTGGATGGCCGACGCCTCGGCGCTGGAGCCCGGGCGGGACTATCTGATCAAGCACACCACCCAGACCACGCGGGTCAGGATCACCGGGCTGGATTACCGGCTCGACGTCAACACGCTGCGCCGAGACAAGGACGCAACGGCGTTGCAGCTGAACGAACTTGGCCGCGTCTCGCTGCGCTCCCAGGTGCCGCTGCTGCTCGACGAGTACACCCGGAACGCCAGCACAGGGTCTTTCATCCTGATCGACCCGACCACCAACGGGACCGTTGCGGCCGGCATGGTGCTGCGCGAGGTTTCCAACCTGTCGTCGAGCCCCAACACCGTGGTGCACCAGTCGCTGGTGACCGCCGAGGATCGGATGTCGAGGGGCCGCACCCTGTGGTTCACCGGGCTTTCGGGTTCCGGCAAGTCGTCGGTGGCCATGCTGGTCGAGCAGAAGCTGCTCGAAAAAGGCGTTCCCGCTTACGTTCTCGACGGCGACAATCTGCGCCACGGCCTCAACGCCGACCTGGGTTTCAGCATGGCCGATCGGGCCGAGAACCTGCGCCGGCTGGCACACGTCGCGGCCCTGATCGCCGATTCCGGCCACACCGTGCTGGTGCCCGCGATCAGCCCGCTGGAAGAGCATCGCGACCTGGCCCGCGCGGTGCATGCCGACGCCGGCCTCGACTTCGTCGAGGTGTTCTGCGACACCCCACTCGAGGACTGCGAGCGTCGAGACCCAAAGGGCCTCTACGCCAAGGCGCGGGCGGGTGAGATCACGCACTTCACCGGAATCGACAGCCCGTATCAGCGACCGAAGAACCCCGACCTGCGGCTCACGTCGGACCGCAGTTGTGACGAACTGGCTCAGCAGGTCGTCGAGCTGATCGAGGCCCGGAGTTGAGCGACCACAGTGACTACAGCGACCATGCGGTTGCCGCCCGGCTGGCTACCGAAGCCGGACAGCTGCTGCTTGAGGTGCGCGAGGAACTCGCCGACGCCACCGAGGCCGATCGAAAAGCCGCGGGGGACAAGCGGTCCCACGATTATCTGATGGAAGCGCTGGCGCGCGAGCGCCCGGATGATGCGGTGCTGTCCGAAGAGGGCATCGACGACCCGGTGCGCTTGACCGCACAACGGGTGTGGATCGTCGACCCGCTGGACGGCACCCGGGAGTTCTCCGAGCTCGGCCGCGAGGACTGGGCCGTGCACGTCGCGCTGTGGCAATCCGGCGCGCTGATCGCCGGCGCGGTTGCGCTTCCGGCGCAAGGCGTTACGTTGGCCACGCCCGATCCGGTACCGCCGCCGTCGTATTCCGGAGCGCCCCGCATCGTGGTTTCGCGTACCCGCCCGCCGGCGGTTGCGCTGGAGGTCCGCGATCACCTGAACGGCGCGCTGGTGGAGATGGGTTCGGCGGGAGCGAAGGTGGCCGCCGTCATTCAAGGGTTGGCCGACGTGTATGTCCACGCCGGCGGGCAGTACGAGTGGGATTCGGCGGCTCCGGTCGCGGTGGCCCGCGCCGCCGGGCTGCATACCTCGCGCATCGACGGGTCGCGGCTGGAGTACAACCGGGCCGACCCGCGGCTGCCCGACCTGGTGGTGTGCCGCCCCGAATACGCCGACGCCGTGCTCGCGGTGACCGGCTGAGTTGCAACCGGTGGGAGAATCCCATTCCATGCGGATGTCGGCGAAGGCGGAGTACGCGGTGCGGGCGATGGTCGAGCTGGCCACCGTCGATGACGGCCTGCTGGTCACCACCGACGATCTCGCCAACGCGCAGGGAATTCCGCCGCAGTTTCTTGTCGACATCTTGTCCGTCCTGCGCGCCGACCGGCTGGTGCGCAGCCACCGCGGACGAGACGGCGGCTACGAATTAGCCCGTCCCGGAACCGAAATCAGCATCGCTGACGTGTTGCGCTGCATCGACGGCCCACTGGCCAGCGTCCGCGACATCGGGCTGGGCGATCTGCCCTACGCGGGTCCGACCGCGGCGCTGACCGATGTCTGGCGGGCGCTGCGGGCCAGCATGCGCTCGGTGCTGGAGCGGACCAGCCTGGCTGACGTCGTGGCGGGGGCTTTGCCCGAGCACGTCGGTCGGCTGGCCGACGACTACCGCGACCAGGAGAGCCGCCGGCACGCCCAGCGCGGCGCCGGCTAGCTGCCCGATCCGTAGGGACGGGTGAGGATCTCCATGGAGTGCCCCGCCGGATCGGGAAAGTAAACCCCGCGGCCGTCGTCGCGGGTGTTGATCTCGCCGGGCCGTTGGCGGCCCGGGTCCGCCCAATGTTGCAGCCCGCGGGATTGGATTTTGCCGTAGATCGCGTCGAAGTCATCCTCGGAGACCAGGAACGCGTAGTGCTGCGGTCGGATCTCCTGGCCATCGGACACATCGGCATAGTCAAGGGTCGCGCCGTGCTCGAGCGCGATGGTGATGAAGGGCCCGAACGGCACAGGGCTGGGCAACCCGAACAGCTCGCTGAGAAACTCCGCCGACTTCCGTTTGTCGTGTGCGGCGACGATGGTGTGGTTGAACGCAATAGGCATTGTGCTTGCCAGTCAACCACTCTGGCCGGCCCGCCGCCATAAGCCGGCGCTACTTGGGTGCGGTCAGCTCCAGGGCGATGTTGTCCGGGTGGCGGAACTCCAGAATGTAGCTCGGTCCGATGTCTTTGACCGGCTCGTGGTCGATGCCGAGCTCGTCGAGATGCTCTGCCGCGAATTCCAATTCGGACTTGTCGGCTGCCCGGAACGCGATGTGGTCCAGGCCGGCGCGGTCCTCGTGGAAGCGGTCGGTGGCCACCGGTCGCAGCGCGAGCAACGCGCCGCCGAGGTCGTAGATGACACCGCCGAACAGAAACGCCAACTGGCTGCGGGTTGCCTCGTCGGCATTGTCGGGCACCTCGAGCAGGACGGGCCACCCGAAGACGCTCTCGTAGAACCGTCGAGATCGCTCGATGTCGGTGACGGTGAGCCGCACGTGTGCGATCGAGTTGGCGGTGATGACCATTCCGACGATGCTGCCACGTCGGCGGCCCTGGGCACCCAACAGTCTGCATGTCAGAATCGCGGTCGTGCAGGTAGCGATGACCATGCCGGTCATGGAGCCGGACTTGGACGCCGCCGTGCTGCGGAGTTGGGCGGCGGCCGTCGACCAGGGCCCGTTCTCGGCGCTGTGCTGGGGCGAGCGGATGGCCTTCGACAACCCGGAGACATTGACGTTGATGGGCGCCCTGGCCGCGTGGACCGATCGGGTCCGTTTGGTGACGACGGTGATCGTGCCGCAATTGCACGACCCGGTGATGCTGGCCAAGGCGTTGGCGACGGGGGACATGCTGTGCGGCGGCCGGTTGACCGTGGGCCTTGGTGTCGGTGGCCGGGTCGAGGATTACCACGCGGTTGGCGCGGATCCGGCTACGCAGACCATCCGCGGGCTGGCCGAGCTGGTCGCGGTGATGAAGCGGGTATGGGTCGGCGAGAAGATCACCGAGTCGCGGCTGCCGGTCGGGCCCGCACCGGCTCAGCCGGGTGGGCCGCCGCTGCTGGTCGGAACCATCGGGCCCAGGACCCTTCGCAGCGCCGCGGCATGGGCCGACGGACTGGCCGGCACCACGCTGGATCTCGACGTGGCCAAGCAGAACGAGTTGTTCGACGTCGCGCGCGACGCTTGGGCCGAGGCCGGCAAGCCCAAGCCGCACCTGGCCACCTCGTTCTGGTTCGCGCTCGGTGACGTCGACAATGCCCGCACGCAGGTGCACCGGCACCTGCGTCGCTACATGAACTGGATACCGGCCGAATACGTCGACGCGATGGCGCCCACGACCGGCTTCGCCGGAAGCGAAGAAGGTCTCGTCGCGGTGCTGCGCGAATTCGAAGCTGTCGGAACCGACGAAATCCAGCTCATTCCAACCAGTTCCGATGTCGATCAACTTCGACGCGTGGCCGAGATTGTGAGGGCGATCGATGGCTGACCGTAATGTGCTTGGTGGTCCGCTGGAACCGTGCGGTAGCGAGCCACTCACCGGCTTCTACCGCGACGGCTGCTGCTCGACCGGGCCGGAAGATCTTGGTTTGCACACGATCTGCGCGGTGGTGACTGCGGAATTCCTCGAGCATCAGCGCATGATCGGCAACGATCTGTCGACACCGATGCCGCAGTTCCGGTTTCCGGGCCTGGTGCCCGGGGACCGTTGGTGCGTCACCGCGGGCAACTGGCTGTTGGCTTATCGCGACGGTTTCGCCGCTCCGGTGGTGCTGGCGTCCACCCACGAGCGCACGCTCGACATCGTGCCGCTGGAAGCGCTGCAGCAGCACGCCGTCGACGTTCCCGACGACCTGGGTGGCTTGTAAGGTTTTTGCCCGGTATCGCGCGTTGGGCAGCTCAATCCGTTGGTGAGATATAGCCTTCCGCCATGATGCGGATCGCGATCGTGGGTGGTGGAGCTGCGGGGGTGCTCGCCGCGGCGCATCTGCGCCGGCGCAAGCCGGACGTACAGATCACAGTGATCGACGCGTCCGGGCATCCCGGTACTGGCGCGGCATACGGCACCGACGATTCCACCCACTTGCTCAACGTTCCCGCGCAACGCATGTCGGCGTGGCCGGACGATCCCGATCACTTTTGCCGCTGGCTCGACGAACGAGCGGTCTGGCCGTTCGAGGGCTTCGCCCCGCGGCTTGCCTACGGCCGCTACCTGCAAGAACAGCTCGCGGTCGCCGATGTGCGAATGGAAAATGCCGAGGTTGTGGGAGTGACACCGGGCTCTCCCGCGCGTCTCGCGCTGAAGGACGGGCGGTGGTTATCGGCCGACGCCGTCGTGCTGGCGTCCGGTCGCCCGCAAGGAAGCATGCCCGACGCGTTGGAACGGGCCTTCGCTCCGGTACTGGCCGCAGGAGCCGACGGCCGAGTGGTGCTGGACCCTTGGGCACCCGGCGCACTCGCGGCTCTTGGTGCCCGTCGGCCCGCCGACGCCTTGGTGATCGGTTCGGGACTCACCGGCATCGACGTTGCGCTGCACCTCATCGCCCGGGGGGCCACGGTCACGCTGCTGTCACGTCACGGCGCGCTGCCGCGTCGATTCCGCGCCACGGGCGCGCCGACGGAGTTGCCTCACCTCGATGCCCTCGCTGAGGAGGTCTCGCTCGAGGAATTGCGCACCGCGCTCGCCGCGGACCTTGCCCACGCGCGTGTCGCCGGCGCGGATTGGCGCCAGGTCGTCGACGCGGTACGGCCGCACACCGCCCGGCTGTGGCAGTCCTTGGGATGGGAAGACCAGCGTCGGTTCCTGCGCGAGGATCTGCGGGAGTGGGAGGTGCTTCGACACCGGATGCCGCCCACGATTGCCGACGCGATCAACGACGCGATCGACAAGGGTCAACTGATCATCGAGGCGGGCGAGGTCGCCGATGTGTCGTTGCACGGCAAGGGCGTTCAGCTGGTTGTCACGACGAGCGACGGATCGGTGCGCCGGCGGGGTGACGCGGTGGTCGTAGCGACCGGCGGAGCCTGGGATCGGCGGTCACTGCATCGTTCCCCGCTCTGGGTGAACCTCTTGGCCAACGATGTCGCGTCATTGCACCCGTGCGGCGTCGGCGTGCGACTCGATGCGGATGGCCATCTGATCGATGGGTCCGGTCACACGGTTCCGAACATCGTCTGCATCGGCTCCATCCGTCAGGGTGAATTGTGGGAAACGACTGCGATTCCCGAGATCCGAACGCAAGCAGCCGCCATCGCCGAGTTGCTTGCCGACGACACTCGTGACCACCCGGTGCGGGCGCCAGGTCTCATCCGGGCTGCCCCGGAGTTGACGGGTGCCGCCGCGTCGTATGCCGAGGGTGTGCGTCGTCTGCTCGCCGTTCAAGACGGCGCGTCGACCGCCTTCGCCGCCGCGGTGGCCGAAGATCCGAACCATGCGCGGGCTCATGTAGCGCTGGCGATGATCGCGACGGAACGGCCCGACCGCGCGGGCGGGCCGGACGCGGTGACCGGTCACCTCGCCCGGGCGCGCGCCGCGCTGGCACACGGCAGCGACGAAGACCGTAGCCACGTCGAGGCGATCGCGACGTGGTGCGAGAAGGGCAACGCGGCGGGAACCGACGCCCTCATCGACCACCTGGACCTCGTCCCGGACGACGCGGTCGCGTTGCTGGTGCTCGCGCCGTCGATTGCGTTCGCCGGCGCCGGAGACGCGTTGCCGGATGCGTGGCAGTACGTCGAGCGATTTACCGGCGTGCACGGCGAGGCGCCGTGGTACCTCGGGTTACGCGCCTACGGCCGAACGGAACAGGGCCTGTGGTACGACGCAGCCGACTTAGCCGACGCCGCATTGGAACTCGATCCCGGCAACGGCAACGCCGCGCATGCGCTGACACACGTGCACTATGAAACCGATGCGCATGGGGCCGGGCTCAAGTGGCTGACGGACTGGATCCCTGGCGACGGCAGCACGCAGCGCTACGTTCCGCACTTTCAGTGGCACGCCGCGCTGCACGAACTCGCGATGGGCGATGCGCCCGCTGCGGCGCGACGGTACAACGCCTTTCTGGCGCCGCCCCATTCGAAGGACGTGCGATGTCTGGTCGATGCGGGTTCACTGGCATGGCGGGCGCGGCTGCATCCGGATTGGGTCACTCCACCGGATCCGATGCTGATCATCGCCGAGGTCGATTCGCTGGCATACCGGCCGCAAACCCCGTTCATCGCGTTCCACGCGTTGCTGGTGCTGGCCGCGGCGAATGATCCGGCCGCGATCCGCGCGATCGACGTCCCGGGCGCGACGGATGCGCAGGCGATGACGTTGCGTCTGATCGGTGAAGGGCTTATCGCGCTGACGGCGGGTGAGCCGCGCGCCGCACTCGACTATCTCCTCGAATCGCTTCCCGGCCTTCCGTCGATCGGCGGCAGTCGGGTGCAACAAGAGGTGGTCCTGGAGACGGCGTTGGCCGCGATGCTTCAACTCGGCGCACCGGGCCAGGCCGCGCGCCTGTTGTCGCGGCACCGTGCCGCGCCGGGGCCGCAGGTGACCCGCGGCGCGGTGAACTGACCTGGCGTGCAAGGGATCACGACGTCTCGATGCTGAACCCCCGGTCAGCTGAAGCCGTATTCCGGTTGCACATGATTCCCGGCAGAGCCACGCAGCCGGGCATAGACACTGGCTACGGCGCTGAAGCGGCGTTCGACGGCGAGGCGGTCGAACTCTTCGGGCACTGACTCGACGTTGGCGCGTTGAATCATGTCGGCTTCGTTCATCAGTGCACGAGCCTGATCGGGGTCGGTGGTCTGCTCCATGATCGCTTTGATCGCTTCAAGTTGGCGCATCAGTAGGGCGGGCATACCGCGACTGGCCTGGCGGATCTTGTCGAATGACCGCTGTACCAAATTTTGGTAACTGACCTGTTCGCAAATGACCCGGATGGCGCCGGTGCGGTCGCGGTAGGCCTGTGCCGGCGTCCACACTTTCGCGAGCTTGCACAGCGTGTTGCTGAGCCAGTCCACGCAGGTCAACGCCGTGTATGTGTCGTTGACCGCCGGCGAGAGTGCCCGGATGGCGATCTCGACCAGTTGGTCGATACCGAAGGCGGGGTCCTGGGCCAGTGTGCGGACCGGGCCGGTGACCTGTGCTCGTTTCAGGCGGCGGGTCATGCGGTCGGCAGCCTCGGGCGGCCACACTGCGGCGAGTTCACTGTCCTCGACCAAGAAGTTCCCCGGGCGATAGGGCAGGTGCACCACCGCGTCGGCGGCCGACGCGGCGCGAATCAACATGCCGTAGCGGATGGCCTGCAGGTAACCGCCTTTCGGGGTACGGATCGTCGCGCCTGAAGACTTGATGGTGTCGACCAGGGCGGCGATTTCTTCACTGTCATCTGGCTCGTCTGCGGTGGCCATCCGGATGTCGGGCCTTCGCACATGGAGGTAGCGCCTCAAATCTCCGGCAATACTGGCGATCACGAAGGGCAGCTGAATCTGGATGGCGATGTGGTGCAGGAAGTAGATGAGTACCGCCAAATCGACGAGCACCAGCAGGAATACCACGTCGACGGAAAAGTGCGGCACGAACACTCCGTGCTCTGCCGGACCGATTGCCAGCAGCACCAACACGCAGTACACCGCGGTCGCCACAAAGGTGCCCAGCGTCAACTGGGTACCGCGATCGCGGATGAAGTTACGTAGCATTCGGGGCCCGAATTGCGTTGACGCCAGCGTCAAAGTGACGATCGTGACCGAGAAGTTGATCCCGATCACCGTCATGATCGCTGCGGCCACAGCGAGGAGAATCTCGCGTGCGGTGTCTGCGCTGCCGGCTTCCACCCATTTCGGAAGTGTGAGTGCGCCGTGGTAGACGGCACGATCTACCTCCAAGGTGGCCCAAAATAGGAAGACCGACGCGACCACTTCCATGCTTGGGACCAGCCAGAAGTTGGTCCGCAGTATTTCGCGTCGCCACTGCGACAAAGACATCCCCGCGATAAATTGCATCAGGCCAGGCTAAAGGACCGAGCCAGTTCTCCCCGGCTCGGGTCTCGCCGATTCGGAAATCTTTGAATTACGCATGAGTCGGGCCTAATATCGGCCACAATATCCTTAATTGAATCCTGACACGGCATCCGAGTGCCATGAGCAATTGGGGAAATCATGAAGCCGTTACGGACATTGGCCGCTTCACTCGTCGTTGCGGCCGCAACACTGACTCTGCCCGCTACTGCGTTCGCCGGTGGACCACCCAATGACGGCGGCGGTGGCGGTGCTGCGGCCACGTCAGGCACGTGTGGCGATGGCGACCTCGCGGTCACCAACGGGCCGATCGAGCCGGCCAACACGTTGCGCCGGGTCGTCGTCTCGTTCAAGAACACATCGCCGAACATGTGCATGCTCGTCGGCTACCCCGACGCGAACCTGGTCACCGCCGCAGGCGGCGTGCTGGTTCACGTCGAGCCACGGCAAGCCCCGGCGGCACATGTGCTGCACCTCAACCCCGGCGACATCGCGAACGCTGACGTTCAGTCGTCTGCGCTGGACGTCAATGGGTCGGGAAACCCTTGCCCCCGCGAAGGCACGCTGGTAGTGACCGCGCCGAAAGGCTCAGTCGCGCACACGCTTCCAATCGCATTACCCATCTGCAGCGCGACGATCAGCTCGGTGGACTAAGGCCGTTATGCGACGGCTTATCGTGTGGTTCGGCGCGATGAACTGACCGGCTCGCGCGGCTACTCGAAGAGTTGCAGAAACCGTTCGACGGCGTCGGCCGCTGCGTGCCCGCGCCCTTGTAGCTCGGAAACGCAGTAGATGGCCAAGTCGACGGATCCATAGATGTGAAAAGCGATCATCGCCAAATGTGAAAGCTGTTCGCTGTCGAGTCTTTCCGGGTGAGCGAGGTCGCGGACGTAGACGATGTCGGCCTCGAGCAGCTGGTTACCCGGGTTGCGGGCGTCGCCGCTGAACACCGTTGGAGCAATCGGCCACTTCTTCACCTCGGGCATCGCATGCGGCGCAAACCCCTGCGACCGCAACTCGCTATCCACTTCGCCGAACGTGGGCTGATCCTGGTAAAGCGGGACGAAAGACACCTCGGTCTGCACTGCGACCGCGTTGCGCAGTCGTTCGCGTCCATGCTGCAAAACCATCAACTCTGCGCCCTGGATATCGATCTTCAGCAGGTCGAAGTCGTCGATGTCGAGGTCATCGAGGCGATGGGTCTGGACGTCGACCTCCTCGACGACCGAACCCCAATCTGGGAACGGCGTGAACAAGCGGAGCTGATTGACGTCGGGCGTCAGCAGGCTGGTCATGCCTTCCGCTTTGGTGATTTTCAGCCGATGCGGGTGGCCGTCGCCCACCACGTGCGGAAGGTATCGCTCCATCGGCCCCTTGCGCAGCTCCAATTCGGCCAGCGCGCGCCGCTGAGGCTCGAACCCGGTGACCCAGCACAGGCCGTCATCAAGCATCTGCTGGTAGCGCGGAGCACCGTCGACGGGGTTGGCGCCGATGTCGAGAATGCTGGTCGGCCGGGAGCAGCCCACCAGATCGCGAAGGAGCAGCGTAGACGTCATGCGCGCGCGACTGCCCAGCCACTATGCGACGCCGAGATTTTGGACACACCGTGCGCTTTCATCCCGCAAAGCATGGCGAACTGATGCCGTTGGCAGCAAGATGCCGACTATGAAGTATGTGATGACCGCGGCACTGATCGCCGCCACCATGCTGACCGCGCCGGTCGGGTCTGCCGACCCCGACCCGCATAAGCCCGACCCGGGTGCCCACTACTGCCCGGGTGGTGGGACGGTCGACATGATGTCCCCTCTCGAGCCGTCGTGCGACGGTGTGCCCTATGACGATGGCGCATACTGGCGCGCCATAAATCGGGGCGCCCCAGGGACGGCATCAATGGTAGTTGTGCAGTGCGTCAAGCCCCCGCCACCGCCCGGACCCTTTGGTGGTCTGGTGCCGCAACAGACCGCACCCGTACCGGCACCGCCAGGCAGTTGCCAGTAAGCCTCTGAACTGCGGTTCGTAACTGCCCCTGGCAGGATTCGAAGCCGAGGCCTTCGGGACGCAAGGATTCCGCAAGGTGTCTGCGGGACGATGCTTTCACTACAGAGGGAGTTGTTATGCAGGTTCGGACAGTGGCGGCTGCTGCGGCGGTCGCGTTCGGGTTGTCTCTTGGTGCGCCGGCGATAGCGTCGGCTGATCCGTGGGTGCCGGGCAGTGGCCCGTTGCATCCGATTCGGCACTATGCCGCGGATTTGACGCACCCGTTCTGGGCGATGAGGCACCCAATCCGCGCGATGATTCCCTGATCTACTGCGGTAGCCCGTGGTCAGGGACTTTTGGTTCTCTGACCTAATTCACCAGGAACTTTCTGGGGACCTGGGACCGCAGACGTCAGTTGCTGTGGTTGACGGCGGATACAGAGCCGGCATCACTCGACGAACTCCCCCGCCGGTGAACGACCGCCCGTGAGCGGCGAGCCGGCACCCAGACGATACCGTCGTTGTGAGGGCGTTCGCCTCGCGCATCGGTTGGCGCGAAACGGAATTCCCGCAGCAGCGTGCGCAGGGTGATGTCCATCTCCATGTTGGCGAACGATGCGCCGGGGCAGCGGTTTACGCCCCCGCCGAACGGAACCCACACGTACGGCGGCGGGCTGGCGCCGACGAAACGGTCCGGGTCAAACGACCCCGCATCCGGAAAAATCTCTTCGGACATATGGGCCAGTTCGTTATAGACGAGCACCGAGGTGTGCTCAGGAATGACCCACTGCCCCAACCGGACTCGTTTATTCGTGCGCCGCACTGAGCCGTCGGAAACGGACCGCACGCGCTGGACTTCGAAGATCGTCGCGTGCCGCAATGCAGATCCGCCGGCGTCGACTTCCTCAGTCAGTCGCGATAGAAGTTCTGGATGACGGCGCAAGCGCTCCAGTATCCAGGCCAATTGTGAGGCGGTTGTCTCGTGACCAGCGGCGACGAAGGTCAGTAATTCGTCGGCGATATGCCGATCCGGGATCGGCTCGCCGTTCTCGTCACGGGCCCGCAACAGAAGCGCGAGCACGTCGGTGCGCTCTTCGAAGGCCGGGTCGGCACGGGCATCGGCGATGAGCGAGTCGATGACAGCATCAAACCGGCGTCGGTACTCCTTGTACCGTCCTCCCGGGCTCCACCGACCGAAGTCACGCCGCACAATCGGCGGAACCATGATGAGTCGGGCGCCAAGCGCCACCAGGGGCGGCAGCAGGGCGCGAAGTTCGTCCAGTGCGGCTTTCTCGGCGCCGAAAACGGCCCGCAGGATCGCGCCGAGGGTGATGCGCAGCATCGGCGCGAGTGTTTCGAACTCGCGGCCCTCCGGCCAGTTCGCGATTTCGCGTATCACCTCGTCTTCGACGATCTGGTCATAGTTTTTCATCCGCTTCCCACGAAACGGTGGGGTCAGTAGTCTGCGGCGCGCGAGGTGCTGCTCGCCGACCAGGCTAAATGTCGAGCCAGGACCGAAAAGCTCACCCAGAGTAAGGAGATCAATCGGGCGTTCGATCAGATCGGTGCTCGCGCTGTAGAGATCCTTGAACAAGGTTGGGTCGCTGACTATTACGGTCTGGCCCATGACCGGCAAATTGAGGGTGAACGTGCCGCCCCACCGCCGGGACAGAGCGCCAAACATTTCACGCTTTGCAGCCAACCATACGATGCCCTGGACCGCCTTCGGCAGTCGAAGCCGGGGCGGTAGCCGCACCGGTTCGGTTGTCGCCGTTGCCATCTCGTATCCTCCCGATATCGTATTTCAACGATCCCCGCGCCGGCACTCCAAAATACCCGAGGTCATCGTGTCCCGGAGACGTTTGCTCGAAAGGCGGAATCCGGCGTTCGTGCAGTGCACTGACAGGAATTAGAACGAGCGCTGGGCCGGCCTCCGCGCGACCGACGTCGCTCAATCCTTGACGAAGCTATACATCCGGTAGGAGTTCCGTCCCCGTTCTAGTTCGCGGTATATCAACGTGCCCGGCACCCCGGCGAATAGTCGGCCGAACGGGCGCATGATCGCGGGCAGACGGTCGACTAGTTGCAGAGACCCAGTCGAATTCTTCCCTAACGCGCGCAGAACCTCCGGATTGATGACGCGTTCGGAAAGCAGCCGCAGCGGGGCGTCGGCCAGTTCCGTCTCCCACTCGGAAATCTCTTGGTGGCCGCGCATATCGGCGTAAAGGAAATGCCCTCCCGGGCGCAGCACACGCGCCACTTCCGCGATGAAACGCGGAAACTGAGGGTAGGCGTGCGAGGCTTCGACATTGAGCACCGCGTCGAAGGATTCATCGGGGAAGGGCAGGTTTTCGGCGTCGCCGTGGACGAAATCGAGGCCCGGCAGCTGGTGTCTTTTTTGGCAGAAGGCGATGCCGTCCGGGTTGAAGTCCAGCCCCGTGTAGGCGACGGGACGTAGCGTCCGCATCAGGTAGGAGGCTCCGCCGCCATGGCCACAACTGACTTCCAGCACCTTCTTGCCGCTGAGGTCAACCTGAGTCGCGGTCTGGTGGTAGAGCTGGATGCCGTACCGGTTTCGCTCGTCGGATTCGTCGAGCGGCAGCCCCAGCGGTGGATCGGCCTCGTAGCCGTAGTTGAGAAATACGACGTCGTCCTCGCCGAACCGGCGGCTAAGCAGGGGGTACCAGTACTTGCTGATGAATTTTTTAGACAACTTGGTCATGCCGATGGGCTTGATGCGAGGCTTGTGGCTGACGGGCATAGCAGGGGAGTATGCCAGCCACAGCAGATCACCGCGCGGGACTCGCCAATCTCGGTGCGCCAGCGCGCTGCCGGGGTATGCGCATTGGCGGGGTTGAAAGTGTCCTATCGGCTCGCATAATTTGCACGCCCAGGTTGAGCAGACCGTAACGAATGAAGACGTTTGGGAGTTCCCTCAAAACGGCCCGGAGCGGGGTGTATTCGCTAAGTCCTCGAACAGCTTTCGCTGTTTTGCAAGCGACGCAATGATGACGAAGATCTCTCGTGCGACCTCATTGCCCTCGGTCAGCAGCAGGACGCCGTATGCATGGAAAGTTGCACGTCGAAACGGCTCCCAAAGTTTTTCGGAGAGCATAGCTCGATAGGTTTGCTCATTTGCTTTGGGGTAGAAGGATTTTCGACGCTAACGCTCCGCGATCCGTCGAGGCGGCTATCCTCAATGTCGTTCAGCGTGCCTGGGCGGCTCTGCGCAGATTGTGCCGCGCTACATCACAGCGTGAGCACGTTGAACCGACCGCTGACGATGATCGCGACGATGGCGACCGTCACGGTCGCGATGTTCCCCTAGTCGACCTCGCCCTGCCGGCCGTAGCCGATGCCCGAGTACGAAGACCAGCACCAGGACGGCGACGATGCCGCCAGCCATCGCCCACGGCGGCGAACGCATGACCCGGAAGTGCTGGCGATGGCTCGCCGGCGCTGGGGAAACATCGCACCCAGATCGCGCGACCGGGGCTGCTACACCGTCCAAATCGCCTCTGAGCTGCAACAAGGCATCGTGCCCCCGGCAGGATTCGAACCTGCGGCCTTCTGCTCCGGAGGCAGACGCTCTATCCCCTGAGCTACGGGGGCGCACACCAAAAACGTTGCGCCAACGGGCCACGACAGACTAACGCATCACAGCGGCCGGTCGAGCACCGGAATGGATTCGAGGGCTGAGGACCTCAGCCAATAGGATGGCCTGCGTGAACCCCGCCGACCTGGCCGAGCTGCTGAAGGCCACCGCGACCGCGGTGCTGGCCGAGCATGCGCTCGACATCGCCGCGCTGCCGCCGACGGTCGCCGTCGAGCGGCCGCGTAATCCCGAGCACGGCGATTACGCCAGCAACCTGGCGCTGCAGCTCTCCAAGAAGGTCGGTGTCAACCCGCGCGAGCTGGCCGGATGGCTCGCCGACGCACTGGCCCAGGCCGACGGCATCGCCTCGGCCGAGATCGCCGGGCCGGGCTTCATCAACCTGCGGTTGGACGCCTCGGCGCAGGGCCTGATCGTCAACAACGTCATCGACGCCGGTCGCAGCTATGGCAACTCCGATGCCGAGGCCGGCCGCAAGATCAACCTCGAGTTCGTCTCCGCCAACCCGACCGGACCGATTCACATCGGCGGCACCCGGTGGGCCGCTGTCGGCGACGCCCTGGGTCGGCTGCTGACCACGCAGGGCGCCGACGTGGTACGCGAGTACTACTTCAACGATCACGGTGCCCAGATCGACCGGTTCGCCAACTCGTTGATCGCCGCCGCCAAGGGCGAACCCACCCCGGAAGACGGCTACGCGGGCACATACATCGCCGACATCGCCGCGCAGATCCTGCAGCAGGAGCCGGACGCGCTGACCCAACCCGACGCCCAGCAGCACGAAACCTTCCGCAGCATCGGCGTCGACTTGATGTTCAGCCACATCAAGAAATCGCTGCACGAATTCGGCACCGACTTCGACGTCTACACCCACGAAGAGTCGATGCACACCAGCGGCCGCGTGGAGCAGGCGATCGCACGTCTGCGCGAGAACGGCAACATCTACGAGAAAGACGGCGCAACCTGGTTGCGCACCAGTGCTTTTGGTGACGATAAGGACCGGGTCGTGATCAAGAGCGACGGCAAGCACGCATACATCGCCGGCGACCTCGCCTATTACCTGGACAAGCGGGGTCGCGGTTTCGACCTGTGTATCTACATGCTCGGCGCCGACCACCACGGCTACATCTCCCGGCTCAAGGCCGCGGCCGAAGCGTTCGGCGACGACCCCGGCACCGTCGAGGTGCTGATCGGCCAGATGGTCAACCTGGTCCGCGACGGGCAGCCGGTGAAGATGAGCAAGCGGGCCGGCACCGTGATCACCCTCGACGACCTGGTCGAGGCGATCGGCGTCGACGCCGCGCGCTACAGCCTGATCCGGTCGTCGGTGGACACCCCGATCGACATCGATCTCGCACTGTGGTCATCGGCCTCCAACGAAAACCCGGTCTACTACGTGCAATACGCACACGCCCGGCTTTCCGCGTTGGCCCGCAGCGCCGCCGAGCTGGGCCTGATACCCGACACCGGCCACCTCGAGCTGCTCACGCACGACAAGGAAGGCGCGCTGGTCCGTAATCTCGGCGAGTTCCCCCGGGTGTTGAAAACCGCTGCTGCACTGCGCGAACCGCACCGAGTGTGCCGGTATCTCGAGGATCTCGCCGGCGACTATCACCGGTTCTACGACTCGTGTCGGGTGTTGCCGCAGGGTGACGAGGAGCCCAACGAACTGCACACCGCACGTCTGGCGCTCTGCCAGGCGACCCGCCAGGTGATCGCCAACGGACTGACCATCCTCGGCGTCAGCGCTCCGGAGCGAATGTGAACGCGCACCCGGCTGGTCCCCGACACGCCGAAGAGTTCCATCACGGCGGCGTTCCACCCTGCCCGAAAACGGTGCAGGAACTCCTGGAGCTGGCGCCGAATGTCTGGCCGCGCAACGCTGTTCGAGGCGAAGACGGCGGTGTCATCATTGCCGGCGTCTCGCTGCAATCACTTGCCCAGGAATACGGCACACCGCTGTTCGTGATCGACGAAGACGACTTCCGATCGCGGTGTCGCGAGATGGCGGCCGCGTTCGGTGGCGGCGTCAACGTGCACTATGCCGGAAAGGCCTTCCTATCCAGTGAAATAGCGCGCTGGATCGACGAGGAGGGCCTGTCGCTGGACGTGTGCACCGGAGGCGAGCTGGCGATCGCTCTGCACGCGGATTTTCCACCCGAACGAATCGCGTTCCACGGCAACAACAAATCGGTTCCCGAACTGACCGCGGCGGTCAAGGCCGGCATCGCACACGTGGTGGTCGACTCAATGGTCGAGATCGAGCGCCTCGACGCCATCGCCGGCGAAGCGGGCATCGTCCAGGATGTGCTGGTGCGCGTCACCGTCGGCGTCGAAGCGCACACCCACGAGTTCATCTCCACGGCCCACGAAGATCAGAAGTTCGGGTTGTCACTGGCCAACGGTGCGGCGATGGCCGCGGTTCGGCGAGTCTTCGCGAGCGAACATCTCCGCCTGGTGGGTCTGCACAGTCACATCGGTTCGCAGATCTTCGATGTCGGTGGTTTTGAAATCGCGGCGCACCGCGTGATCGGCCTACTGCGCGACGTGGTTGCCGAGTTCGGCGTCGACAAGACCGCGCAGATCGCCACCGTCGACCTTGGTGGCGGACTGGGTATCTCGTACCTACCCAACGACGATCCGCCCCCGATGGACGAGCTGGCCAACAAGCTCAGCGACATCGTGCGCAACGAGTCGGCTGCGGTCGGACTGCCGGCTCCGCGACTGGTCGTCGAGCCCGGACGCGCGATTGCCGGACCGGGGACAGTGACCCTGTACGAGGTCGGCACCGTCAAAGACGTCGGCGTGAGCGCGACAGCACACCGGCGGTACGTCAGCGTGGACGGCGGCATGAGCGACAACATCCGCACCTCGCTGTACGGCGCCGATTACGACGTGCGTCTGGTCTCCCGCGCCACCGAGGCGATGCCGACCATTGCTCGCATCGTCGGAAAGCATTGTGAGAGCGGCGACATCGTGGTCCGGGATACCTGGGTCCCGGATGACATCACGCCGGGTGACCTGGTTGCGGTGGCCGCGACCGGCGCCTACTGCTATTCGTTGTCGAGCCGCTATAACCTGATCGGCCGCCCCGCAGTGGTGGCTGTGCGCGACGGACGGCCCCGTCTGATTCTGCGCAGGGAGACGGTCGACGACCTGTTGAGTCTGGAAGTGAGGTGAAGCGTGAGCAGTGATGAAAAGCCGGTCGGTGTAGCGGTATTGGGACTGGGCAATGTGGGCAGTGAGGTTGTTCGCATCATCCAGGAGAGCGCTGACGACCTTGCCGCCCGGGTCGGTGCGCCGCTGGTACTGCGCGGCATCGGCGTTCGCCGGGTGGCCGACGACCGCGGTGTGCCCGCCGATTTGCTCACCGACGACATCGAGAAACTCGTCTCCCGCGACGACGTCGACATCGTCGTGGAGGTGATGGGTCCGGTCGAGCCGTCGCGCAAGGCAATCCTGTCCGCGCTCGAGCACGGCAAGTCGGTGGTGACGGCGAACAAGGCGCTGCTCTCGGTCTCCACCGGAGAGTTGGCACAGGCCGCCGAAAACGCCCGGGTGGACCTCTATTTCGAGGCCGCCGTGGCGGGCGCCATCCCGGTGATCCGTCCACTGACCCAGTCGCTGGCCGGCGACACCGTGCAGCGGGTAGCCGGCATCGTCAACGGCACCACCAATTACATCCTGTCCGAAATGGACAGTACCGGAGCCGACTACGAGCGGGCACTGGCCGATGCCAGCGCGCTCGGCTACGCCGAGGCCGACCCCACCGCCGACGTCGAAGGCTTCGACGCCGCAGCGAAGGCCGCCATCCTGGCGTCGATCGCGTTCCACACCCGAGTGACCGCCGACGACGTGTACCGCGAGGGCATCACGAAGATCAGCCCCGACGATTTTCTGTCCGCGCGTGCACTGGGCTGCACGATCAAACTGCTGTCGATCTGCGAGCGGATCGCAGGAGACGATGGGCAGCAGCGGGTTTCGGCTCGCGTCTACCCCGCGTTGGTGCCGCTGGAGCATCCGCTGGCCACGGTCAACGGCGCATTCAACGCCGTGGTGGTCGAGGCAAAGGCCGCGGGCCGGCTGATGTTCTACGGGCAGGGTGCCGGCGGAGCGCCCACCGCATCGGCGGTGACCGGCGATCTGGTGATGGCGGCCCGTAACCGGGTACTGGGCAGTCGGGCGCCCAAAGAGTCCAAGTACGCCCAGCTGCCCATCGCACCGATGGGCGTGATTCCCACCCGCTACTACGTCAGCATGGACGTCGCCGACAAGCCCGGTGTCTTGTCCACCGTCGCAGCGGAATTCGCCAAACGCGAAGTCAGCATCGCCGAAGTTCGCCAGGAGGGCGTGGTCGGCGAGGGCGGACGACGCATCGGTGCGCGCGTTGTGGTGGTCACCCACACCGCCACCGACGCCGCCCTGTCCGAAACCGTGGCCGCGCTGGCCGAGCTTGACGTAGTGCTGGGTGTAGCGAGTGTTCTGCGCTTGGAAGGGACCAACGCATGAGTTCGTCCAAGGCCGCCATTCATCAGCAGTGGCCGGGCCTCATCGAGGCATATCGGGACCGGTTGCCGGTCGGCGACGACTGGGTCCCTGTCACCCTCTACGAAGGCGGCACACCGCTGATTCCCGCGCCCAGGCTCTCGGCGACGACCGGGTGCACGGTGCATCTCAAGGTCGAGGGGCTCAATCCCACCGGCTCCTTCAAGGACCGCGGCATGACGATGGCCGTCACCGACGCGGTGGCCCGCGGTCAGCAGGCCGTGCTGTGCGCGTCGACGGGTAATACGTCGGCGTCGGCAGCCGCGTACGCCGCGCGCGCCGGTATCACCTGCGCGGTGCTGATCCCGCAGGGCAAGATCGCGATGGGCAAGCTCGCGCAGGCCGTCATGCACGGCGCCAAGATCATTCAGATCGATGGCAACTTCGACGACTGCCTGGAGGTTGCCCGCAAGATCGTCGCCGACTTCCCGACGATCTCGTTGGTCAACTCCGTCAACCCGCTTCGCATCGAGGGCCAGAAGACCGCGGCGTTCGAGATCGTCGACGTGCTGGGCTATGCGCCGGACATCCACGCGCTGCCGGTCGGCAACGCAGGCAACATCACCGCCTACTGGAAGGGCTACACCGAGTACCACGGTGACGGCGTCATCGACAAGCTGCCGCGCATGCTGGGCACCCAAGCGGCCGGCGCGGCGCCGTTGGTGTCCGGTGAACCGGTGAGTCATCCCGAGACCATCGCCACCGCGATCCGCATCGGCTCGCCGGCGTCGTGGGGGCCGGCCGTTGCGGCGCAGGAACAGTCCAACGGGCGTTTCCTGGCCGCCACCGACGACGAGATCCTCGCCGCATATCACCTGGTCGCCGGCACCGAGGGCGTTTTCGTCGAGCCAGCGTCGGCGGCAAGTATCGCGGGCCTGCTCAAGTCAGTCGAGGACGGCTGGGTGACGCCGGGGTCGACCGTGGTGTGCACGGTGACGGGCAACGGCCTCAAGGACCCCGATACCGCGCTGCGCGACATGCCTACCGTGTCACCGGTTCCCGTCGACCCCGTCGCCGTCGTGGCGAAGTTGGGGTTGGTCTGATGCTTGCTTCCGGGCTGCTGGCCCGCTCGGTGGTCGCGGCCTCCAGCGCGAACCTGGGCCCGGGCTTCGACAGCATCGGCTTGGCACTGAGCCTCTACGACGAAATCATCGTCGAGACAACCGATTCCGGACTGGTCGTCGAGGTCGAAGGGGAAGGCGCCGGAGAGCTGGTGCTCGACGCCGGCCACTTGGTGGTTCGTGCCGTCGAGCACGGACTGAAGGCAGCCGGTGTCAGCGCGTCCGGCTTGAAAGTTCGGTGCCGCAACGCAATCCCGCACTCACGGGGGCTCGGGTCTTCGGCCGCCGCAGTTGTCGGCGGCCTTGCAGCAGTCAATGGTCTACTCGCGCAAGCGGGTTTGACGCCGTTGAGCCAACCCGAGCTGATTCAATTGTCGTCGGAATTCGAAGGTCATCCGGACAACGCGGCAGCTGCGGTGTTGGGTGGCGCTGTCGTCTCGTGGACCGACTCCAGCGCCGGACCGCCGGCCTTCTCGGCGGCGCCGCTGCGGCTGCACCCCGACATTCGGTTGTTCCCGGCGATTCCCACCCAGCGTTCATCGACGGTGGAGGCGCGGGTACTGCTGCCTACCCAGGTCAGCCACGAGGACGCTCGCTTCAACGTCAGCCGGGCAGCGCTGCTCGTAGTGGCGCTCACCGAGCGACCGGATTTGCTGATGGCCGCCACCGAAGACGTCCTTCATCAGCCGCACCGCGCGCCCGCGATGCCGTCGTCGGCGGAATTTCTGCAGCTATTGCGTCGTTATGGTTTGGCAGCTGTGCTTTCCGGCGCCGGTCCGGCGGTGATAGCGCTGAGCACGGCGGCTGACCTGCCTGTCGAGGTGCTCGATTACGCCACTGAAAACGGGTTTGATCTCAGCGAAATGAGCGCAGGCGAAGGTGTTCGCTGGAGTTCTGGGGTAGCAGTTCCCAGCTAGCGTCCCCGGGCGCGGCAGACGAGCTTCTTGCTTCCGGCATCGAAGCAGGTTATCCTCGTAGCCGTCCAGCAATCGCAGCATCTGTACCTGCGTTGACATAGGACGAACACCAAATTCTTCTCGTGGACGATGGTTCGCCATTTAAACCGCCAATCTTGGCAATCACCGTTGCAGAGTCGACCTTTGGCAGCACTCGGCGATTTGGCTGAATGCAACTAACCCCTGGCTTGATTCGATCGGCGAGGGAGAGAAAGGAAATCCGTGACTGATACGGACCTCGTTACGGCTGGCGACAGCACCGAAAATGACAAGCTGTCCCAATCCGCGACTCCAGAAACTTCCAGCGAGGCCGACGCGCATTCGAATGCGTCCGATGGCTCGCTGGCAACCATGGTGCTTCCCGAACTGCGCGCGCTGGCCAACCGGTCCGGCGTCAAGGGCACCTCGGGGATGCGCAAAAGCGAACTGATCGCGGCCATCCGGGAAACCCGGCAGGGTGGCCACGCCAATGGCGCGTCGTCCAATGATGGCCCCGGAGCCGAGTCAGACAACCGCGACGCCAAGCCGGCCGAAAATAGCGCCGACGTGGCCGACGACACGAGCCACACCGACTCCGGCGAGCGGGCATCCTCCAGCGATCACGCGGGGGAGCAGAACCACCGGAACGACAAGAAGCAGCAGAACGGGAACGACAAGCCCGCTCGCGACCGCGGCCAACAGGGCACCAAGTCCGAAGGCTCAGAGTCCCCAAAGGACTCTGAAAAGGACCTGGACAAGGGCGGCGATCAACAGGGCTCCGGCGGGCAACAGAACCGCGGCGGCTCGAATCAGCAAGGCGGCTCGAACCAGCAAGACGACGACGGCGACGGCCGTGGCGGCCGTCGAGGCCGCCGATTCCGGGAGCGCAGGCGTCGTGGCGATCGGCCCGGCGACGGGGGCGGTGACAACACCGAACTGCGCGAAGACGACGTCATCCAGCCGGTCGCCGGCATCCTCGACGTTCTCGACAACTACGCATTCGTGCGCACGTCCGGTTACCTGGCCGGTCCACACGACGTCTACGTCTCGATGAACATGGTGCGCAAGAACGGCTTACGCCGCGGCGACGCGGTGACCGGCGCGGTGCGGGTGCCCAAGGACGGCGAACAACCCAACCAGCGGCAGAAGTTCAACCCGTTGGTGCGCTTGGACACCGTCAACGGCGGGCCGGTTGAAGACGCCAAGGACCGTCCCGATTTCTCCAAACTGACGCCGCTGTACCCCAACCAGCGGCTGCGTCTGGAAACCACGCCCGACCAGTTGACCACCAGGGTTATCGATCTCATCATGCCGATCGGAAAGGGCCAGCGCGCACTGATCGTGTCGCCGCCCAAAGCCGGTAAGACGATGATCCTGCAGGCCATCGCCAACGCGATCACCAAGAACAACCCGGAGTGCCACCTGATGGTCGTGCTCGTCGATGAGCGGCCCGAAGAGGTCACCGATATGGCGCGCTCGGTCAAGGGCGAAGTCATCGCGTCGACGTTCGACCGGCCGCCGTCTGACCACACGTCGGTCGCCGAGCTGGCGATCGAGCGCGCCAAGCGTCTTGTGGAACAAGACAAAGACGTCGTCGTGCTGCTGGACTCGATCACCCGTCTGGGTCGCGCGTACAACAACGCGTCGCCGGCGTCGGGCCGCATCCTGTCCGGTGGTGTCGACTCCACCGCGCTGTACCCGCCCAAGCGCTTCCTCGGCGCAGCCCGCAACATCGAAGGGGGCGGATCGTTGACGATCATCGCCACCGCGATGGTCGAGACCGGATCTACGGGTGACACAGTCATTTTCGAGGAGTTCAAGGGCACCGGTAACGCCGAGCTCAAGCTGGACCGCAAGATCTCCGAGCGTCGGGTGTTCCCCGCCGTCGACGTGAACCCCTCGGGCACACGTAAGGACGAATTGCTGCTGTCGCCCGACGAGTTCGGCATTGTGCACAAACTGCGTCGGGTGCTGTCGGGGTTGGATTCTCATCAAGCCATCGACTTGCTGATGTCGCAGCTGCGCAAGACGAAGACCAATTACGAGTTCCTGGTTCAGGTGTCCAAGACGACACCGGGCGGGGACAACGACTAGCCGGTTAGCGCATCTTCGCCGTCGACCAACATCGCCCTTACCTCTGAGCAGCTGATGCTGCGGCGGTAGCCTGCGCCTGTCGGGGACCGACGGGAAAGTGGTGAGCTGTGGCGGACACTATTCAGCAGCTGCTGCGCACGCGCAGCGGCGACTCCACGCCGGCGGTCAAATACGGCGACCGGGTGTGGACCTGGCGTGAACATCTGGCAGACGCATCGGCGGCCGCCGCCGCACTGATCGGCATCGCCGATCCCAAGCGCCCGATGCATGTCGGTGCGCTGCTGGGCAATACGCCCGAAATGCTCACCGCGATGGCATCCGCCGCGCTCGGCGGCTACGTGCTGTGCGGCATCAACGACACCCGCCGCGGCGCGGCGCTGGCCAAAGACATCCTGTGTGCCGACTGCCAGATACTGCTGATCGATCCCGCCCATCGGGCGCTGCTCGACGATGTGGATCTACCTGGAATTCGCGTCATCGACGTCACCAGCGACGAGTGGTCGGATCTGCTCGCATCGGCCGGGCCGTTGGTGCCGCATCGCGAGGTCGTCCCCACCGACACGCTGATGATGATCTTCACCTCGGGCACCAGCGGTGAGCCGAAGGCTGTCCAGATCACTCATCTGACCGTTATCTTCGCGGGCGCCAACCTGATTGGCCGGTTCGACGTCGATTCATCTGGCGTTTGCTACCTGTCGATGCCGCTGTTTCACTCCAACGCCCTGCTTGCCGGCTGGAGCGTGGCGGTCGGCTCCGGCTCGGCGATGGTGCCCGCCACGTTCTCGGCGTCCGGTTTGCTGGCAGACCT
This sequence comes from Mycobacterium sp., assembly GCF_049278535.1. Taxonomy (GTDB): domain Bacteria; phylum Actinomycetota; class Actinomycetes; order Mycobacteriales; family Mycobacteriaceae; genus Mycobacterium. The sequence continues at coordinate 35,087 of NZ_JBAPMI010000087.1, forward strand.
GCGTCGCTACGGCGCCACGTACATGAACTACGTCGGCAAGCCGTTGGCCTACGTTCTGGCCACACCCGAGCAGCCCGACGACACGGACAACCCGCTGAAGGTCGCGTTCGGCAACGAAGCAAGCGACCGCGACATCGCAGAGTTCAGCCGGCGTTTCGACTGCACGGTCTGGGACGGCTTCGGCTCCAGCGAGGGCGCGATCATCATCACCCGCGAAGACGGTTGTCCGCCCGGCTCACTCGGCCGTGGCTTCCCCGGAGTCGGGATCTACAACTCCGACACGCTCGCCGAATGCGCGGTGGCCAGATTCGACGACGACGGCACTCTGCTCAACCCGGACGAAGCGATCGGGGAGTTGGTCAACACCACCGGTGCCGGCCTGTTCGCCGGCTACTACAACGACAAGGACGCCACCGACGCGCGCTTGCGCAACGGCATGTTCTGGTCCGGCGACCTGGCCTACCGCGACGCCGACGGCTGGATCTACTTCGCCGGCCGCAGCGGAGATTGGCTGCGCGTCGACGGCGAGAACATGACGACCGCGCCGATCGAGCGCATCCTGCAGCGCCTGCCAGCGGTCAGCCAGGTCGCGGTGTACGCGGTCCCCGATGAGCAGGTGGGGGATCAGGTGATGGCGGCATTGGTGCTGGTGGACGGCGCTGAGCTGACGCCGAGCGCGTTCAGCCAGTTCCTGGCAGGCCAGCCGGATCTCTCACCGAAGGCCTGGCCGAGGCACGTCTGGATCACCGACAGGCTACCGACGACCGCCACCAACAAGATCCTCAAACGCGAGCTCAAAGCCCGCGGCAGCACCCCCAACGGCGGCCTGTTGTGGACCCGGCCTGGCCGCGACACCAGTTATGCCATCGTGGACCGTTCAATCAAAGCCGAGGTCAGCCCTGGTTAGCGGCACCGGCGGCCCGGGAATGCGCGGGCCTCGGCGGGCGTTTAGGGACACAGCGGCTGAGCTGGCATAATCGACAGCCGAACACAGGTTCCGGTTCACGTCCTATCGCTCTCACGATCTGGCGACCCGGCGACCGACGATTGAAGAGGACACCATGAAAGCTGACATTCATCCCGCTTACGGCGAGACCACTGTGGTCTGCGGTTGCGGTAACACCTTCCAGACCCGCAGCACCAAAGAAAGCGGCCACATCGTGGTCGAGGTCTGCTCGCAGTGCCACCCGTTCTACACGGGCAAGCAGAAGATTCTGGACAGCGGTGGACGGGTCGCTCGCTTCGAGCGCCGCTACGGCAAGCGCAAGGCTGGCGCCGAGAAGGAAGCCTCGGCCGACAAGTAGCAGGATCGACGCCCGAACTGTCGCGGAAACCGCACAGGACGGGCGTCGTTTTGCGTTCGGATGTATCCCGATGTCGAGGAGGTGGGCATGACACAGGCGATTGATGCGCTGGTAGCCGAGCACGCCGACCTCGAGCGGCAGTTGTCCGATCCCGAACTGCACAGCAATCCCGGCAACGCGCGCAAAGTCGGGCGCCGATTCGCACAGTTGGCCCCGATCGTATCGACGCATCGCAAGCTCACTGCGGCGCGCGACGATCTGGAGACCGCTCGCGAACTCGCGGTCGACGACGCGTCCTTTGCCGACGAGGTCACTGAGTTGGAGTCGCGGGTTGCCGAATTGGACGTCCAGCTCACCGACATGCTGGCGCCGCGCGACCCCCACGACGCCGACGATGTCGTGCTGGAGGTCAAATCCGGTGAGGGCGGGGAAGAATCGGCCCTGTTCGCCGCGGACCTGGCCAGGATGTACATCCGCTACGCCGAGCGGCACGGCTGGACCGTGACGGTCTTGGACGAAACCACCTCGGATTTGGGTGGCTACAAAGACGCGACTCTGACGATAGCCAGCAAGGGCGACTCGGCCGACGGTGTGTGGTCGCGGCTGAAGTTCGAGGGTGGCGTGCATCGCGTACAGCGGGTGCCGGTCACCGAATCCCAAGGCCGCGTGCACACTTCGGCGGCCGGCGTGCTGGTCTATCCCGAGCCCGAAGAAGTGGGCGAGGTGCAGATCGACGAGTCTGACCTCCGTATCGACGTGTACCGGTCGTCCGGTAAGGGCGGCCAGGGTGTCAACACCACCGATTCCGCGGTGCGAATCACCCACCTGCCCACCGGAATTGTCGTCACCTGCCAGAATGAGCGATCACAATTGCAGAACAAAGCGCGTGCCATGCTGGTGCTGGCGGCCCGACTGCAAGCACTCGCCGAAGAACAGGCGTCGGCCGACGCATCGGCTGACCGGGCCAGCCAGATCCGCACCGTGGACCGCAGCGAGCGCATCCGCACCTACAACTTCCCGGAGAACCGGGTAACCGATCACCGAATCGGCTACAAGGCACATAATCTCGATCAGCTTCTCGACGGTGACGTCGACGCATTGTTCGATGCTCTGGCCGCCGCCGACAAGCAGTCCCGGCTGCAGCACCAGGCATGACCACTCGACTGCGGTCTGCGATCGACTCCGCGACGACGCTGCTCGCAGACGCTGGAATCGACTCTGCGCGTTACGACGCCGAGGAATTGGCCGCGCACCTGGCTGGCACCGAGCGTGGCCGACTGTCCCTGATCGACTCGCCCGATGACATGTTCTTCGACCACTACCACGCAGCGATCGCCGCGCGATCACGCCGGGTGCCGTTGCAGCACCTCACCGGCACAGCCGCTTTCGGGTCGTTGACGTTGTCGGTAGGGCCAGGCGTGTTCATCCCGCGCCCGGAAACCGAATCCATCCTGGAATGGGCTGCTGCACAAACTCTTCCGGCTAAACCGGTCGTCGTCGACATTTGCACGGGTTCGGGTGCGTTGGCGCTCGCACTCGCGCAGCACTGGCCCGACGCGCGGGTTATCGGTCTCGACGATTCCGATGCGGCGCTGGACTATGCGCATAGAAACGCCAAGGGCACCACGGTGGAGTTTGTCCGCGCCGATGTGGCTGACCCGGTCATTCTGATCGAACTCGACGGGCAGGTCGACCTCGTAGTCGCCAACCCGCCCTACGTTCCCGATGGTGCCGAACTCGACCCCGAAGTGGTCGACCACGATCCGCCGCATGCTGTGTTCGGCGGTCCAGACGGTATGGCGGTGATTCCCGCCGTCGTGCGGCTCGCCGAACGCCTGCTGCGCCCACGCGGCCTGTTCGCCGTCGAGCATGACGACACCACATCCTCGCAGACCTGCGAGATACTCGGTGATACAGCATTTTTCGACGAAATCATGGCGCGAAAGGACTTGACCGGACGGCCCCGATTTGTGACGGCCCGCAAGAAAGTGGTCGCTCATGACTGACGTATTCGATTGCAGCAACCCCGAACAGCGTTCGCGCGGAATAGTATCGGCGGCCGTGGCCGTCAAAAATGGTGGGCTGGTGGTTCTTCCGACGGACACCGTGTACGGCGTTGGCGCCGACGCGTTCGACGGCGCGGCAGTGGCGGCGCTGCTCTCGGCCAAGGGCCGCGGACGCGATATGCCAGTGCCGGTGCTGGTCGGCTCCTGGCACACCATCGACGGCCTTGCCCTCTCGGTTTCCAACGCGATGCGGGATCTGATCCGTGCGTTCTGGCCTGGCGCTCTGAGTCTGGTGGTCCGGCAGGCGCCGTCGGTGCAATGGGATCTCGGCGATGCCCGTGGCACGGTGATGCTGCGGATGCCACTGCACCCGGTCGCGATCGAGTTGTTGCGCGAGGTTGGGCCGATGGCGGTGTCCAGTGCCAACGTTTCCGGTCGCCCGCCCGCCGTGGACGCCAAGAACGCTCGTGAGCAGCTGGGCGACCTCGTCGACGTCTACCTCGATGCCGGCCCCTCGGCCCAGCAGGCGGCCTCGACGATCCTGGACCTGACCGGCGCGGAGCCGCGCATCGTCCGATCTGGCCCGGTCAGCGCCGAGCGCATCGCCGAAGTACTCGGCGTGGACGCCGGGAGTTTGGCCGGCTGATCGGCCGGGCGCCTCAGTTCGGTCTCAGGGCGGTGCATTACGGTTTTTCGGATGGTCAGCGGTGCCGACAACCTCGCCGGAGGTCTGCTCGCCCTGGCTGATCGTGGCGCCGGTGTCCCGCTGCGTGAACTCGCACTCGTCGGGCTGACCGCGGCGATCATCACCTTCTTCGCGACCGGACCGGTGCGCGTGCTGGCGACTCGATTCGGCGCGGTGGCCTATCCGCGCGAACGCGATGTGCACGAGACGCCGACACCGCGGATGGGCGGCCTGGCGATGTACATCGGGGTCGTCGCAGCGGTGTTTCTCGCATCTCAGCTTCCCGCCCTCACACGCGGTTTCGTCTATTCGGCGGGTATGCCCGCGGTGGTATTGGCCGGCGGACTGATCATGGGCATCGGTCTGATCGACGACCGCTGGGGCCTGGACGCGTTGACGAAGTTCGCCGGGCAGATCACCGCTGCCAGCGTGCTGGTCACAATGGGTGTCGCGTGGAGTGTCCTCTACATCCCGCTGGGCGGGGTGGGGACCATCGTGCTCGACCAGGCGTCGTCGATTCTGCTCACGCTGGCGCTGACCGTGTCGATCGTCAACGCGATGAACTTCGTCGACGGCCTGGACGGCCTGGCTGCCGGATTGGGCCTGATCACCGCGCTGGCTATCTGCATGTTCTCGGTCGGCTTGCTGCGTGACCACGGCGGTGACGTGCTGTTCTACCCGCCGGCGGTGATCTCAGTGGTGCTGGCCGGAGCCTGTCTGGGCTTTCTGCCGCACAACTTCCATCCCGCCAAGATCTTCATGGGCGATTCCGGTTCGATGCTGATCGGCCTGATGCTCGCTGCGGCGTCGACGACGGCCGCGGGACCGATCTCGCAGAACGCCTACGGCGCCCGAGATGTGTTTGCTCTGCTGTCGCCATTCCTCTTGGTGGTGGCGGTCATGTTCGTGCCAATGCTCGACCTGCTGCTGGCGATCGTTCGGCGCACCCGGGCGGGCCGTAGCGCCTTCAGCCCCGACAAGATGCACCTGCATCACCGGCTGCTGCAGATCGGTCACTCGCACCGGCGGGTCGTGCTGATCATCTACTTGTGGGTCGGCATCGTCGCTTTCGGCACCGCAAGCACGATCTTCTTCAACCCGCGGGACACTGCGGCGGTCATGTTGGGCGCGATTGCGATCGCGGTTATCGCGACGCTGATCCCGTTGCTGCGACGCCGTGACGATGTCTACGACGAGGAGTAGTAGAGTCCTCGTCGATGTGGTACGGTGCTGGTAGAACCCGAATTAACCTCGCGGGTTGCCGGCCACCGGCCATCGGAGTCAGCTCCGATAGTGCCGACAAACGACCGACAAAGGGGAGCTGTCCCTTGGGTGATGCGAGGGCGATGAAAGCCCTCCGATACGCTCAACGGGCCACGCAACGAGCAACCAGGCAACTCCCCCCGAACGAGGACTGAGGTGCTGCAGTGACTACACCAGCGCAAGACGCGCCGTTGGTGTTTCCCTCCGTTGCTTTCCGGCCGATTCGGCTGTTCACCATGTCGGTCTTGCTGACCGTCGCCGCGGTCGCCGCGGCGGGTTCGCTGCACCGCCCGATGATTGGTGTGTTCTTCGGCGTCGGGCTCCTCCTGGGTTTGCTCAACGCCCTCGGCGTGCAACGGTCGGTGGCGGCGATCACCGCCGAGGAGCATCCGCTGAAGAAGAAGATGGCGGTGAACTCCGCAACGCGGCTGCTGTTCATCACTGTCGTCGGACTGAGCGTCGCATTCGTATTTCGACCGGACGGGCTCGGCGTCGTGTTTGGGCTTGCGCTGTTCCAGGTACTGCTGGTGGCATCGACCGCGCTGCCGGTCTTGAAGAAGCTGCGTACCGGGGCCGCCGACGAGAGTGAAGGGACGGGACACAGCGATGACTGACACGCTGCTGGCTGAGGGCGCCATCGAAGTCGGCCATCACGAGACCGCGAAGTTGTTCGGCCTCACGATCAACGTCGACACCGTGACGTCCGCCGGTATCGCCGCCGTCATCGTCATCGGGCTGGCATTCTTCTTGCGCGCCAAGGTCACCTCGACAGGTGTACCGGGCGGTGTGCAGTTGTTCTTTGAGGCGATCACCATTCAGATGCGCAACCAGATCGAATCCGCAATCGGGATGCGCATCGCGCCCTTCGTGTTGCCACTGGCGGTCACGCTTTTCGTGTACATCCTGATCTCGAATTGGCTGTCGGTGCTGCCGGTGCAATACAGCCACGGCTCAGGCGGGTCTCCGAAAGAGTTGTTCGCCCCGCCGGCGTCGGACATCAACTATGTGTTGGCGTTGGCGCTGTTCGTGTTCCTTTGCTATCACCTGGCCGGCATCTGGCGCAGCGGCGTGATTGGGTACCCGGCCAAGATCGTCAAGGGGCACGTGTGGGACACCCTGCCTAAAGCCGTTGGGGTGATTTTCTCGCCAATCAACGTGGTCGAGGAACTCGCCAAGCCGATCTCGTTGTCGCTCCGACTTTTCGGCAACATCTTCGCCGGCGGCATCCTGGTCGCGCTGATCGCGCTATTCCCGCCGTATATCTTGTGGGCGCCGAACGCGATCTGGAAGGCGTTCGACTTGTTCGTCGGCGCGATCCAGGCGTTCATCTTCGCGCTGCTGACCGTCTTGTACTTCAGCCAATCGATGGAGTTGGAAGGGGAACACCATTAGGCCCCCGGCTCCGCAACCCCGCAAATTTGACAGTCCCTTTCCAATTATCAAGGAGGATAAGTAATGAACCCCACAATCGCTGCCGGCGCCCTTATCGGCGGTGGACTCATCATGGCCGGAGGCGCGATCGGCGCAGGTATCGGTGACGGTGTCGCCGGTAACGCGTTGATCTCCGGTATCGCCCGGCAACCCGAGGCACAGGGCCGACTCTTCGTACCGTTCTTCATCACGGTGGGTCTGGTTGAGGCCGCGTACTTCATCAACCTGGCCTTCATGGCACTGTTCGTCTTCGCCACTCCCGTCAAGTAATTCGTCGATATGGGTGACATGAGCGCCGCTGTCGTGGCTGCCGCCAGCCAGGCTGAGGGAAATTTCCTCCTGCCCAACGGCACCTTCTTCGTTGTGCTGATCATCTTCTTGATCGTGCTCGGCGTGATCGGCACCTTCGTTGTGCCGCCGATCATGAGGGTGCTCAACGAACGCGACAACATGGTCACCAAGACGGCTGCTGACAACAAGAAATCGGCCGAGCAGTTCGCCGCTGCCCGGGAAGACTACGAAGCGGCCATGGCCGAAGGTCGGGTCAAGGCATCGGCGGCCCGCGACGAGGCTCGGACAGAGGGCCGCAAGGTCCTCGAGGAACAGCGCGGCCGTGCAGAGGAGCAGGTTTCCTCGACACTGCAGGACGCTGCCGAGCAACTCAAGCGGGAGGGCGACGTCGTGGCTGCGGAACTTCGTGCGCGGGTGGACTCCATCTCCTCCACGTTGGCGAGCCGCATCCTCGGCGTCGAGGTCACTACCTCGGTCTCGGCCAGCGGTTCGGGGCGGTAGCAGAAAATGTCAACATTCCTCGGACAGCTGTTCGGCTTCGTCGCCATCGTGTTGCTCGTATGGCGCTATGTCGTCCCGCCGGTGCGCAAGATGATGGCCGACCAGCAAGAAACGGTGCGCCGACAATTGGCCGACTCCGCGGCTGCTGCCGACCGACTCGCGGAAGCGAGCCGCGCGCACGAGAAGGCGAAGGAAGACGCCAAGGCAGAGGCCAAGCGACTCACCGAAGAGGCGCAGTCGGACGCCAAGCGCATCGGCGAGCAGTTGCGGGCGCAGGCCGACAGCGAAGTCGAGCGGATCAAAGTGCAAGGCGCCAGGCAGGTCGAGCTGTTGCGTGCGCAGCTGATTCGCCAGCTGCGCCAGGACACTGGCGCCGAATCCGTCCGGCGGGCAGGTGAATTGGTGCGTGGCTACGTCGCCGAATCGGCTCAGCAGGCGGCCACCGTGGACCGCTTCCTGGACGACCTCGACGCAATGGCCCCTTCTGAGACAGAGGTTCAGTACCCGGTTGCGGCGAAGATGCGCTCGGCCAGCCGGACGGCGCTGACCGGTCTGCTCAAGGCTTTCAACGAAACCACCGAGGGCCTTGACGATCAAGGACTGTCGACACTCGCCGACGATCTGACGTCAGTGGCGGGATTGTTGCTCCGAGAATCCGTCGTCACGCGTTACCTCACGGTGGCCGCTGAGGACGCCTCACCCCGAGTTCGACTGCTCGAGCGATTGGTGTCAGACAAAGTCAGCCAGCCGGCCCTCGATGTACTCAAAAGTGCCGTGTCCGAACGCTGGTCTGCCGAGCCGGATCTCGTCGACGCCCTTGAACTAGCGTCGCGACACGCTTTGTTGGTCCGCACCGAGCGAGCCGGACAGCTCGACGAGGTAGAAGAGCAACTGTTCAGGTTTTCGCGCATTCTGGACACACAGCCCCGCCTCTCAATCTTGTTGGGCGACTACGAGGTAGCCCCAGACGCGCGGGTTCGATTGCTGCGCAACGTGCTCGATAGTGCGGGCTCCGGCGTGAGTCCGGTTACGGCGGAACTGCTCGCCAAGACAGTCGAGCTGTTACGAGGACATTCGGCCGAGGCGGCGGTGCGGGAACTCGCCGAAGTGGCGGTGGGCCGGCGCGGCGAAGTCGTCGCACATGTCAGTGCGGCGGCCGAACTCAGCAAGGCCCAACAGACCCGCCTCGCCGAGGTGTTGAGCCGGATTTACGGCCATCCCGTGACACCGCAATACCAACTAGACCCTGAGCTGCTCGGCGGGCTCGCGATCACGGTCGGCGACGAGATCATCGACGGTACGCTTTCGTCGCGTCTCGCCGCTGCCCAAAGCCAATTGCCGGACTGAAACACCAACTACTCCAGATCATCGACAAGCAGGAAGACGAAAACCCATGGCAGAGTTAACAATCTCCGCTGACGACATCCAGGGCGCGATCGAGGAATACGTAAGCTCCTTCACCTCCGACACCGCCAAGGAAGAAGTGGGCACCGTTGTGGATGCCGGAGACGGCATCGCGCACGTTGAAGGCTTGCCGTCAGTGATGACCCAAGAACTCCTCGAGTTCTCCGGTGGGGTGTTGGGCGTCGCGCTCAACCTCGACGAGCACAGCGTGGGCGCGGTGATCCTGGGTGACTTCGAGAAGCTCGAACAGGGCCAGCAGGTCAAGCGCACCGGCGAGGTTCTGTCGGTGCCTGTCGGCGACGCGTTCCTGGGCCGGGTCATCAATCCATTGGGCGAGCCGATCGACGGACAGGGCGACATCAAAGCCGACAGCCGTCGTGCGTTGGAGATTCAGGCGCCGTCGGTGGTGCAGCGCCAGGGCGTCAGTGAGCCGCTTCAGACGGGCATCAAGGCGATCGACTCCCAGACCCCGATCGGTCGCGGCCAACGTCAGCTGATCATCGGCGACCGCAAGACCGGCAAGACCGCGGTATGCGTGGACACCATTCTGAACCAGCGCCAGAACTGGGAGTCCGGCGACGAGAAGAAGCAGGTGCGGTGCGTCTACGTGGCCATCGGTCAGAAGGGCACCACGATCGCCTCGGTTAGGCGCGCGCTGGACGAAGGCGGCGCGATGGACTACACAACCATCGTCGCGGCCCCGGCCTCGGACTCGGCCGGGTTCAAATGGCTTGCGCCGTACACGGGTTCGGCCATCGCCCAGCACTGGATGTACGACGGCAAGCACGTCCTGATCGTCTTCGACGACCTGAGCAAGCAGGCTGAGGCCTATCGTGCGATCTCACTGCTGCTGCGCCGCCCACCCGGCCGTGAGGCTTACCCGGGCGACGTGTTCTATCTGCACTCGCGGCTGCTGGAGCGTTGCGCCAAGCTGTCCGACGAGCTGGGTGGCGGATCGTTGACCGGTCTGCCGGTCATCGAGACAAAGGCCAACGACATCTCGGCATACATTCCCACCAATGTCATCTCGATCACTGACGGCCAGTGCTTCCTGGAGTCCGACTTGTTCAACCAGGGTGTGCGGCCGGCGATCAACGTCGGTGTGTCGGTGTCCCGGGTGGGTGGTGCCGCACAGATCAAGGCGATGAAAGAGGTGGCGGGAAGTCTCCGCTTGGACCTGTCGCAGTTCCGCGAGCTGGAGTCGTTCGCGGC